>NZ_JBFULE010001547.1:0-638 GCF_056400485.1 Roseateles sp. P5_B10 | reverse complement strand
AGATCGAACTGCGCGATGGCAACGCCGATTATAACAAACTGCAAGCGATCACCGGGGCGATCGTAGCCAATGCACAGACGCAGAGTGCTTTGCAGCGCGTCAGTTCGCCGTTCCGCTCGATGGTGCCGCAATTCGATATCGAGATCGACCGTATCAAGACCCAGACCCTGCATGTGACGACGGATCAGGTGTTCTCGACCCTGTCGTCTTATCTGGGTTCGTCCTTCGTCAACCAGTTCAACAAGTTTGGCCGCACCTTTCAGGTCTACACACAGGCAGATGCCAAATTCCGGCTGACCGCCCGGGACATCGAGAACTTGATGGTCCGCAACCAGCAGGGCAGCATGATCCCGCTTGGCAYGGTGGCGAAGATTACGCCTGCCGTGGGGCCGTCGCTGATTAGTCTCTATAATCTCTATCCGACGGCGACAGTGATCGGCCTGCCGGCACAGGGCTACAGTTCCGGGCAGTCCATGGCGCTGATGGAGCAGATTGCGGCCAAGACTCTGCCTCCGGGAACGGGCTTCGAGTGGACGGCAATGTCGTACCAGGAAAAGATCGTCGGCAATCAGCTCTATTATGTGTTCGGCCTTGCGCTGCTGCTCGTCTATCTGGTGCTCGCGGGGCAGTATGAAAGC
>NZ_JBFULE010001546.1:0-638 GCF_056400485.1 Roseateles sp. P5_B10 | reverse complement strand
TGGTCTGCTTCATCATGGTCATGTTATAGGTCGCCATTTTTACACTGTAAAGATTTTGCTTGACGGGCCAACCACCCGCATCTAGCAATCTAGACAACGTAAAGATAACGGCATAGGAGACGACGATGGCGCTGCTGGACCCGATCGAGGCTGCTCATGACAATCTTGCGCCGATCCCGATGGAGTGCGACGCGCCGTTCCTGACAGTCGTCGGCGAATTGCCACGTGAGCTCAACGGCACGCTCTATCGCAACGGCCCCAATCCGCAATTTGAAACCAAAGGCTCGCACTGGTTTGTCGGCGACGGCATGCTGCACGCCTTCCACATCGAGAACGGCCGCGCGAGCTATCGCAATCGTTGGATCCGTACGCCGAAATTTCTCGCCGAGCACGATGCCGGCCGCGCGCTCTATCGCGGCTTCGGGCAGCAAATATCGGACGCCCCTGCTTCGCTTGGCAATGACTCAGGCGCGGCCAATACCAACATCGTCTTTCACGCTGGCCGCCTCCTCGCGCTCGAGGAAGGACATCCTCCGACCGAAATCGAACCGGGCACGCTGAAGACACTCGGCTATCAGAACTATCGCGGCCGCATCGGCGGGCCGTTTACCGCGCATCCGAAGATCGATCCCATCACC
>NZ_JBFULE010001545.1:0-639 GCF_056400485.1 Roseateles sp. P5_B10 | reverse complement strand
GCGTTACATAGGCGGCGAGGCGATCCTTGTCGCCGGCCGCGTGATATTCAGTGAATCGATGCGCCGTTGTCGCCGACATCGCATAGTGAATGAACGACACCAGCGCCAAGGTTTTTACGACGGCGAAATACACACCGACTTCGTCGGATGAGACGAATTGCCGCAGCACCAGCACGTCGGTGTAGGACAGCAGCAGATAGAAGCTCTCGACCAGCAGGATCGGCAGGGATACCGCAAGCCAGCCACGATAGTCGTAGGCCTTCGGGCCGGGTTCGATATGCGCCGCGAGGCGGCGATTGAGTACGATCATCTGGCCGATCATCGCAACCCACACTGCCGCGACGCTGGCCAGCATCGCGATGGTCGCACCGAGCTTAAAGCCCAGTGCGAAGGCGCCGGCGGTGAAGCCGATGATGAGCGCCTGGCGGATGATGAATTGCGGCATCAGGCCGAGGCGCATCCAGTCATGGGAGCGCGCGATACCATCTTGCGTGTTGGCAACGACGAAGGCCGGCAGTGTCAGGCAGCCCAAATAGAGCGGCACCACCGTGTCGGCGTCGATCCATGGCGAGATGAGTTTGACGAGGCCAGCGAGCAGCAGCGAGACGATCACCGAGACGATGCCGGTCATCCAGCGGC
>NZ_JBFULE010001544.1:0-639 GCF_056400485.1 Roseateles sp. P5_B10 | reverse complement strand
GCAATGTGTCGAGCGCAGCCTTGGCCTGATCGGGGGACAGAGTCGAAGCTGCAGGCGCAGGCGGCGCATCGGCCTTCTGCGCCAGCGCAGGGCTGGTCACAGCAGCCATCGGTGCGGCCATCAGCAGACATAACAAGGCGAATAGCGGAAATGACTTCGGCGCCAAAAGGTGTCCCTTCCTGTGGCTCGGAAAACGCCCTTTTCGCCCGTTTCCTGTGTCAGAAGTTTGATTCCCCGGCGACGATGTCTTGTTTTTCCGTCGCGGGCAGCAGGGATGCGTCAAAACAGGGCGATGTTCCCGCGATGTCCCGCGAGCGCCCCGACTTTCAAGGAATTTCAGATATCCCGGCCTTCGACCTTCTCGGTCAGGGTCTTGACCTGCTCCGGCACCTTTTCGAGATGCGGATTGACCGCAAGCGCCTTGCGGAACGCATCAAGCGCACGCTTGTCGTCGCCGAGCTCCTGCATGATCATGCCGAGCCCTGCCAGAGCACCGAAATGCCGGGGTTCGCGTATCAGCACCTGCTCGATATCCTGCAGCGACCGGGTGTAATCGTTCTGCAGATAATACAGCGTGGCGCGCCGATTCCAGCCCTCAACGTAATCGGGGCGCAGCTTCACCACCGCGCTCAACAATTG
>NZ_JBFULE010001543.1:0-640 GCF_056400485.1 Roseateles sp. P5_B10 | reverse complement strand
TCCCAGGCCTCGGCGTCCAGGGCCTTGGYCAGCTTGTCGCGTGCCTGGCGCCAGCGCGCCGCGCGGGCCTGCTCGCCGCGGGCGATGGCCAGCGGGTGCAGGGCGTCGATGACGGCGCACAGGAAGAAGCCCATCCACACCGACTCGCCCTTGCCGTCGGCGCCGACGCGGTTCATGCCGTCGTTCCAGTCACCCGTGCCAAACAGCGGCAGGCCATGGACGCCGACGGGCAGGCTGACATCGATGGAGCGCGCGGCGTGCTCGTAGATGCTGGCCTGCTCGTCGCTGATGGCCGGCACCTCGTAGATGTCCTCGGCGCCCTCGGGCACGGGGCGGCCCTGCAGGAAGGGCAGCATCTCGTCGGCCAGCGACGTATCGGCGGTGCGCTCGACGTACAAGGCCAGCGCCAGCGCCAGCCACAGCCGGTCGTCCGCGAAATGCGTGCGCACGCCGGCACCGGCCGGCTCATGCCACCAGTGCTGCACGTCGCCGGGCGGGAACTGGTGGGCCGCGTGGCGGCGGATCTGCGCGGCCAGGCGCTCGGGTGCGTGCTGCACCAGGGACATGGCGTCCTGCAGCTGGTCGCGGAAGCCGAAGGCGCCGCCCGCCTGGTAGAAGCCGGCGCGCGCCCAGATGCGGC
>NZ_JBFULE010001542.1:0-640 GCF_056400485.1 Roseateles sp. P5_B10 | reverse complement strand
ACCGACAACTTGAACGCGTTGGGCACGGCCCAGTTCGCGGCCCTGTCGTCCAGCCAGTTCGGCGCATTGACCACCGGCCAACTGGGCAAGCTSGARACSGCCGATCTGCGYGCTGTCACGACMGCCTCGCTCAACGGCCTGTCCTCRGACCAGGTYGGCGCCTTGGCCAGCGATGCCGTCGGCTCACTGACCACGGCACAGGTCGGCTCGCTGGGCACCGCCCAGATCAAGGGCCTGACCACGGGTGACATGGTCGCCCTGACCTCGGGCCAGGTCGCGGCGCTGAACTCTACCCAGGCCGGCAGCCTCTCCACCGCCCAACTGGCGGCTATTGAGACGGCTGACGTCAAGTCGTTGACGACCGGCGCCCTGCGCAACCTGTCGTCTGACCAGCTCGACGCCTTCACCAGCGACCAGCTGCGCGCGCTCAGCAGCGGCCAGATCAACTCGCTGACGACTGCACAAGTCAACACCCTGGGCACGGCCGACCTGAACAGCCTCACCAGTGGCCAGTTCGCCAATCTGTCCTCCGGCCAGGTTCAAGCACTGACCAACACCCAGCTCGCCAATCTCGCGACCGACAACCTCAACGCGCTGGGCACCGCCCAGTTCGCGGCGCTGAGCTCCGGCGCTGAGCTCC
>NZ_JBFULE010001541.1:0-640 GCF_056400485.1 Roseateles sp. P5_B10 | reverse complement strand
CTACCTCACCTTCTTCCTGCCGCTGGTGATCGCCAGCCGGTGGATCGAATATCGCTACAGCACGGGGCGTTGAGCGGATCGCATGCAGGATTTCCTGGACAATTTCGCCAACTGGGATTCGCTGTTGCGGGTCTATCCGCTGCTCCTGCAGGGGCTGATCTATACAGTCTGGCTCGCGGTGGTGGCGCTGCCGCTCGGCATTCTCGCCGGCCTCGCCATCGCCGTGCTGTACAGCTTCAAGAACCGCTGGGTGAATATCGGTCTCCTGATCTATATCGATCTGTTCAGGTCGTTCCCCGTTGTCGTGCTGCTGATCCTGATCTTCTACGGGATGCCGTTTCTCGGCCTGACGCTCGGCGGCTTCACGGCGGCCGTGCTGGCCATCGTGCTCAACAATTCCGGCTACTTCGGCGAGATTTTTCGCGCCGGCATCCTGTCCGTGCCCCACGGCCAGACCGAGGCTGCCCGGGCGCTGGGTTTCAAGCCGCTGCATGTGGTGTTCTCCATCGTGCTGCCGCAGGCGGTCCGCAACGTGCTGGCGCCGCTCGCCAGCAATTCGCTGGAACTCGTCAAGGCGACACCAATTGCCGCCTTGGTCGCGCTGCCTGAACTGCTGCGCTCAGCCCGCGTCGCCCAGGAG
>NZ_JBFULE010001540.1:0-641 GCF_056400485.1 Roseateles sp. P5_B10 | reverse complement strand
GTGTAGCCGTAGCTGGTGACGCTGCGCGTCTGTTGCGCGCCCTGCGCATCCTTGTAGCTGGTGGTGATCTTGGACAGCTGCGTGCCGGTGTAGTTCAGCGTCACCACTTCGTCGGCCGTTGAGCTGCCGGCCTTGAAGGTGGACAGGCTGCTGATCAGGCCGCCGCCGTCGTAGTCAACCTTGACCAGGTTGCCTTGGGCGTCGCTGACCTGTGAGAGCCGGTAGATCTCCCCGTCGACATTGGCGTAGGTTTCTGCCGTGCCGGTGTCGCCATCGGTCCAGGTCCAGACACCGGCGCCGTAGCTCAGGCTGTCGAACTGGCCCGAGCCCTCGGCCGTGAGGTACTTGCCGGTGGCGGTGTCGAAGGAGTACGACGCCTCATGGCCGTCCGCATCGGTGCGCTTGATGCTGCTGCCGGTGGTGTTGACGGTGCCCACGCGCCCCGACACGCGCCGGTAGTAGCCGACGCGCCAGCCATCCCYGTTATCGCCGTCCCAGCCGCCCTGGCTGTTGTAGGTGCGAAGCAGGTCGACGTCGGGGCCGACGCCCACCAGGTATTCGTCGCGGTCCTGGATGACGAGGTTGCCGTTGGCCGCGTTGACGGTGATCTGCTCACCGGCTCGCCCCGTGGCGGCCTGCCC
>NZ_JBFULE010001539.1:0-642 GCF_056400485.1 Roseateles sp. P5_B10 | reverse complement strand
GTGCTCATAGATCGCAAAGCTCGAAAACTTCTTGTCCATGACGTCACGGGTCGCCGCCATGGTCTCCTTCAGGCTGCGCCCCTTGGCGACTGACAGCTCCGCCGCGCCGTAGAGCGACATTACGAAGTCACGCGTCATCGCAATTGCCTCGCGGGTCGTCTCCAGCCCCTTCAGCGCATCGCCTCGACCGGGCGCAATGGCTTTCGGGTTGAAGGCCCGGATCTCGTTGAGCGTCGACGGCCATTCGCGCAACAGCGCATCGCCGCAATAACAGGCCGAGTGATATTCGATCAGATCGCCGGAGAACATGACTTCGGCATCGGGCACCCAGGCGACGATATCGCCGGACGTATGACCGGCACCAAGCTGCATCAGGCGCACTTCGCGCTTGCCGAGGAAGATCGACATCTCGCCCTCGAAGGTCAGCGTTGGCCAGGTCAAGCCGGGAATGCTCTCGGCATCCTGGAACAGACGCGGGAAACGCCCGAACTCGGAATCCCAGTCCTGCTGGCCGCGCTCTCCCACCAGCCGATAGGTTTCCTGCGACGCGACCACGCCCTGCGCCTTGTAGGCGGACGCACCAAGCACACGCACCGCGTGGTAATGCGACAGCACGACATATTTGATCGGCTTGTCGGTGAC
>NZ_JBFULE010001538.1:0-642 GCF_056400485.1 Roseateles sp. P5_B10 | reverse complement strand
CGTCAGCGCCTTGGAGGCCTTGAAGTCCAGGCTGTCCATGTTGCCGGTGGCGTGGCGCACCTCGCCGCGGATCTGCGACTTCTCATACAGCGCCAGGCCGGCGGCGCTGGAGGGGCCAAAGGCATTCAGCGTGCCGTTCGCGAAGCCGTCCAGGATCATCTGCTCGTTCAGGTAGCCCTGGAAGTCCCGGTCGGAGACCTTGCTGGTGCTGTGGTTCAGTGCCCACTCATAGTCCCAGCCGCTCACCAGGCCGGTCATGCCGGCCACGACCCGCTGGGTGGTCGACACCAGCTCACTGGTGCGCAGGCCGGCTTCGGACAGGCGGGTGCGCACGGTGATGATGCGTTCCTCGTCGTCGGCGTCCAGGCTGTTCAGCGCGCTGCCTGCAAAGGCCGGCACGCGCGAAACGTCCATGTCGGCGTCCACGCGGTTGGGCGTGCCGGTGTAGAGRGTGCGAGCCCTTGCCAGCGACACCTCGGCAAAGGCCTGGTGGCCGCCACCGAGGTTGAAGATGCCGCGGCCGAAGATGCTGCTTTTCTTCGACTTCGGATACAGCTCGATATCGCGCATGTAGTCAAAGGTGCAACCGTCCGCGCCACCAATGCCGTCAGGCAGGTAGAGGCTGGCGGGCGGGTTGCAGCC
>NZ_JBFULE010001537.1:0-643 GCF_056400485.1 Roseateles sp. P5_B10 | reverse complement strand
GTGGTTAACGTATCCTGTTGCCCTCCTCATGCTCTTTGGTAGCGCCTTAATTCCGACCCGTTCCATTCAGAATTCGTTCAACGCTGTTGAATTTATGTGTAACGCTGGACCCAAAGATTTGGCGGGATGGTCATGACATYGATCTCGAAGTTCGCTGCTTTTCTGTTGGCACTCATGCTGGTCGGTGGAAGCACATCGAACGCCGCGCCGTCCGAACGGCGCATCGCTCTGGTGATTGGCAATGCGAACTATCAGGCAGGTGCCCTGCCGACCCCCGCGAACGATGCCGGCTTGATTGCACAAACACTTCAAGCTGCCGGCTTCGACGTCACCGGGGCACGAGATCTGGATCAGGATTCGCTGCGTCGGACGTTCCGGGAGTTCCTGGACAAGGCATCGTCCTCTGGACCGGAGACTGTCGCCTTCATCTATCTTGGCGGGTATGGATTGCAGCTTGAAGGCGAGAACTATTTCGTGCCGGTCGATGCCAGGATCGCTCGCGACGTCAATATATCGGCGGAAGCGCTTCGGTTATCCGACTATATGGCGCCGCTTGCCGCGTTGAAATTGAAGGCAAGCATGGTGGTGCTCGATATCGCGCGAGCTAATCCCTTCGCCAAGACCGGCGCGCCGCTGACCGGCG
>NZ_JBFULE010001536.1:0-643 GCF_056400485.1 Roseateles sp. P5_B10 | reverse complement strand
GTTCTATCGCGGGGCCAAACCCGGCGGGCTGGCATTTCCGTCTGGTGATGACGACACGAAGGAACAGCCCGATTATTGGGACTTCGTGTATTTCTCCTTCGTCATCGGCATGACCGCGCAGGTCTCCGACGTCGGCATCACCGTGAAATCCATCCGCCGTACCGCCACGGCCCACGGCATCGTCTCCTTCATCTTCAACACGGCGCTGGTCGCGCTGATGGTCAATATCGCGGCAAGCGCGATCTGATACTTCAGCACGCGCCTGCATTGACCTGGTCGCCGCGCCGGGCAAATTAGGCCTGTAGAGGATATCGCCCGCGTGGAAACCAAATTTCCGATCTTTCTGGTTCTGATCGCTGCGCTCGCAGGTACGGCGTGGCTGGCCAAGCGCATCAGCATTGCCCCGGCGATCCTGCTGCTGCTGGCCGGCATTGCGCTGGCCTTCGTGCCGGGCATGCCCGCGCTCGAACTGCCGCCCGAAGTGGTGCTGCTCGGCGTGCTGCCGCCGCTGATCTATTCGGCCAGCGTCGCCATGAGCTGGCGCGAATTCCGCGCCAATCTGCGCATCATCACGCTGCTCGCGGTCGGCTGCGTGATCTTCACCGCGTGCCTCGTCGCGACCGCCACGCATTTCCTGATCGGC
>NZ_JBFULE010001535.1:0-643 GCF_056400485.1 Roseateles sp. P5_B10 | reverse complement strand
GATCTGCGCTTCAGGCGAGACGACGATGATGTCGCCGTCGCGATAAGCGGGTTTCATCGAGTCGCCGGAGATCTTCAGCGCATAGGCGTGCTCGTCGTTCACCGACGGCAGGCCGACTTCATCCCAGCCCTTGCTGCCGGCGGGAAAACCCGCGTCGTCGAAGTAACCGCCATGGCCGGCCTGKGCRAAGCCAAGCAGCGGCACCGACTGCACGATGCGCTTGGTGCCTTCGATCAGCGCGACGAAGCTGTCGATGGTCACGCCGGTCGCGGTCAGCGCCTTCGAGACCGACTCCGTCGATGGCCAGCGCTCGCGACCGTCATTGGTGATGCGCTTGGACTTGTTGAAAGTCGTGGCGTCGAGCCCCGCCTTCTTGGCAAGGCCGGAGGSTGACATGCCGTTGCGTTCCGCGAGGCGGTMGAGGGCGTTCCAGATCTGGGCGTGCGAGAGCATCATCGGTTTCAGTCCGTTGGCCCGGATTTCTACGGGGCGGTGAATCGTGGCGAAATCTAGGAATTATTGCCGTGAATGCACGGATTTCGCAACAGGCATTTGAAAAAAATGTGCAGCCTTGAAGTGGAGGGGTGCCGCCGATACGGTCGGCTGCCGACTCCAGCCTGAATCGAGCGACTGGCGTCCGCAC
>NZ_JBFULE010001534.1:0-644 GCF_056400485.1 Roseateles sp. P5_B10 | reverse complement strand
GCGCGTGCCCGAGGCGACGCCGATGCGTCGGGTGCCAAAGTCAAAAGCAAGAAAGATCTGATGCGACGGCGCCAACGCCGCCATCATGCGTGCCCCGCGTCCGAACTGAGCATGCGTGGGTCCACGCCCAGCAGGGCCAGTGCGCGCTCGTAGCGCTGCTCCACCGGCGTGTCGAAGATGATCTCGGGCGCCGCGTCCACCGTCAGCCAGCCGTTGCGGCCGATTTCCTCTTCAAGCTGGCCCGCGGCCCAGCCGCTGTAGCCGAGCGTGACAAAGATCTTCCTGGGGCCGGCGCCGTTGGAGAGCGCTTCAAGCACGTCGCGGCTGGTCGTCATCTCCAGGCCGCCGGGCACGGCCAGCGTGGCGTTGTAGTGGCCACCCTCTTCGTCCAGCGGCTCGTGCAGCACGAAACCGCGGTCGGTCTGCACCGGGCCGCCATAGAAGACGGGGCTGTCGGCCAGCGGTTCKGCCGGTGGGCTGAGTTCGACCTTCTCGAACAGATTGCCCAGCGTCAGAGAGATGGGTTTGTTGATGACGAGGCCCAGGGCGCCGTTGTCGTTGTGCTCGCAGAGGTAGACCACGGTGCCTGCGAAGGCCTCGTCGGCCATGCCGGGCATGGCGATGAGGAATTGGTTGGTCAGGAC
>NZ_JBFULE010001533.1:0-644 GCF_056400485.1 Roseateles sp. P5_B10 | reverse complement strand
GCCAAGGGCTTGGACGCGCCGGATTTCGACGCCTTCTGGGCGGCGGGCGAAGTGCTGCTGCCACAACTGCCGCTGGATGGCGGCACGCTGCGCGCGTTCCGCGACGATCCCGAGGGCAGGCCGCTGCCGACCACCAGCGGCAAGATCGAGATCACTTCCGACACCATCGCCAGCTTCAATTACGACGACTGCCCCGGCCATCCGGTCTGGCTCGCGCCCGAGGACGTGGTCGATGCGACCAATCCGCTGCAGCTCGTCGCCAACCAGCCGGCGTCACGGCTGCACAGCCAGCTCGACTTTGGTGGGCATAGCAGCGCCGAAAAGCGCCGCGGCCGCGAGGTTGCGCGCATGCATCCGGTCGATGCCGATGCGCGCGGCATCAAGGACGGCGACATCATCAGGCTGTTCAATCAGCGCGGCGCGTGCCTTGCTTCCGTCGTCGTCACCGAGGATGTGATGGCCGGCGTGATCCAGTTGCCGACAGGCGCCTATTACGATCCCGAGGATCCGAACGAGGAAAAGCCGCTCTGCGTCCACGGCAATCCGAACGTGTTGACGCGCGACACCGGCACCTCGCGCCTCGCGCAGGGCTGCACCGGTCAGCTCACGGTGGTGAATGTCGAGAAATTCACCGGCAACCTGCC
>NZ_JBFULE010001532.1:0-645 GCF_056400485.1 Roseateles sp. P5_B10 | reverse complement strand
GAGCAGCCGCATCGGCGGCGTCGCCGTCGGCGCCGACTATCTGATCTCGCCCAACACCGTCGCCGGTTTTGCGATGGCCGGCGGCGGCACCAGCTTCAGCGTGACAGGCGGCGGCTCCGGTCGCTCCGACCTGTTCCAGATCGGCGGCTTCGTGCGCCACAGCATCGGATCGACCTATCTGTCCGGCGCACTGGCCTATGGCTGGCAGGACGTCACCACCAACCGCAGCGTGATGACGGATCAGTTGCAGGCGCGTTTCAGCCCCAATACGTTTTCGGGACGTTTTGAAGTCGGCAATCGCACCGTCACGTCATGGCAGGGCGGCCTCGGTCTCACGCCTTACGCCGCCGTCCAGTTCACCGCCGTCATGTTGCCGGCCTATGCGGAAACCGCTGTCGCCGGCAGCAACGCCTTCGCGCTCAGCTACACATCCAAGACCGTGAACGACACCCGCAGCGAACTTGGCCTGCGCACCGACAAGTCCTTCGCTGTCAACGATGCGATCCTGACGCTGCGCGGCCGCGCGGCTTGGGCGCATGATTTCAACACCGACCGCGCCGCATCGGCGACGTTCATGTCGCTGCCCGGCGCGAGCTTCGTCGTCAACGGCGCAGCGGCGGCGCATGACGCCGCGCTGACCACGGC
>NZ_JBFULE010001531.1:0-645 GCF_056400485.1 Roseateles sp. P5_B10 | reverse complement strand
GGCCAGGCCCATCTGGTCGCACAGGGCCTGGGCGTGCGCAAGCTGGTCCACGGCCAAGGCCTCGGTGCCCAGCCCGCGCAGCGTGACGGCGCCCAGGGCCGTATCGCGGCCGCGCAGCGGCAGATAGAGGTCAGGCTCCTCGGCGTGATGGTCGGTGCCGGGGCCCAGCGCCCGGCCGCCATCGGCGCACAGCTGCAGGCCGGCCAGCGCATTCGCATCCGGCTCGCCGACGACGATGTCCTGCGCGCCGGGCGACGGCCGCAGCAGTGCCGCCGTGGCCAGGCCGGTGTTGCCGGCCAGCGCCTGCAACAGTTCGTGGACATGGACCTCGGGAAGGTCTGCGTCACGCATCAAGTCGCCGAACTCGCGCAGCGCGCGCTCGAGCTGAGCGGCGCGCTGGGCAGCCTGCAGGCCCTGCCAGGCCAGGCGCAGCCGCCAGCCCGCCCAGGCCAGGCCCATCAGCGAGCCGACGGCGATCCAGGGCAGGAATTGGACAACGGGACGAGGGATCATGAGGCGGCGGAGTTTAGGAGGCCTCCACCACCTCGACCTGCGGCCGCACCGGCTTGTCGAGGCGATCTTTCACCAGGCCAGCCAGCAGCACGTCCACCAGGGTGCCGCCCTGCCCCGCGCCCTGACCACCAC
>NZ_JBFULE010001530.1:0-646 GCF_056400485.1 Roseateles sp. P5_B10 | reverse complement strand
CTTTACGGCTTCTGGCGGACTTCGGCGACCTATCGCGTCCGCGTCGCGCTCAACTTGAAGGGATTGGAAGCGCACGAGCGCGTGATCGACCTCGACAAGGGCGAACAGCGCGGCGACGCGTTCCTCAAGATCAATCCGCTCGGCGCGATTCCGGCCCTGATCGAGCCCGGCCACCTGCCGCTGACGCAGTCGCTGGCGATCCTGGAATTCCTCGACGAGATCCATCCGAGCCCGCCGCTGCTGCCAGCCGATCCGCATGGCCGCGCCCGGTTGCGCTCGATCGCCGCGATGCTGGCCGCCGACACCCATCCGCTCATCACACCGCGTGTGCGCAAATATCTCGCCATCACCGCCGGCTTTGACGACGCCGCAGTGCGCGCCTGGCTGGTGCACTGGTTCACTACGGGCCTCGCCGCCGTGGAAAAGCGCCTCGCCAGCGAGCCCGCCACCGGCCGCTTCTGTCACGGCGACGAGGTGACCATTGCTGACATCTGCCTGCTCAGCATCACCGCGACCATGAAGGTGCTGAAGATCGAGATTGCAGGCATCCCGACCATCGATCGTATCGTCGCCACCTGCGAGGCGATGGAGGCGTTTGCGAAGGCCGATCCGTTGAAGCAACATGGGGCGCCGAAGGGGTAGCTAC
>NZ_JBFULE010001529.1:0-646 GCF_056400485.1 Roseateles sp. P5_B10 | reverse complement strand
GGGTCGATGGGCTCGAAGGTTGGGCCGGCCGTGATCAGCAGCTTCTTGCCCAGCAGCGTCTTGGGCGCGAGGAAGGCCTCGACGTCGTCGAAGATCTCTTGCGCCTCCAGCATGCGGCCGTCGCCGATCTCGCCGCAGGCCTGGTCGCCGTTGGCGGGGCCGATGACGGTCGCGCCGTCGGCCTTGAGCTGCGCGACATTGCGCTGTGTGGCGGGATGAGCCCACATCTCTCGGTTCATCGCCGGCACGACCAGCAGCGGGCACTCAGCGATGCGGCGGGCCAGCGCCGTCAGGCTGACGAGATCGTCCGCCCTGCCCTGCGCCAGCGCGGCGATGGCATCGGCACTCGCAGGCGCCACCAACATCACATCGGCCTCGCGGCTGAGGTTGATGTGGGCCATGTTGTTGTCGGGACGCGCATCCCACTGGCTGGTGTAGACCGGCCGGCCGGACAGGGCCTGCATGGTCACCGCGGTGATGAACTGCTCGGCGGCCTCGGTCATCATGACCTGCACCGTCGCGCCGCCCTTCACGAACAGGCGCGTCAGCTCGGCGATCTTGTAGCCGGCGATGCCGCCGGTCATGGCGAGCAGGACGTGCTTGCCTTGCAGTGGTGATGTCATCAACGCTTCCTGAACACCAGATC
>NZ_JBFULE010001528.1:0-647 GCF_056400485.1 Roseateles sp. P5_B10 | reverse complement strand
CTCCGAACGGAGGCGCCGTGCCGGGCGACCGCATCGTCGGCATCGTCACGCCCGGCGAGGGCATCACGATCTATCCGATCCAGTCACCGGCTTTGAAAGACTTCGAGGAAGAGCCGGAGCGGTGGGTCGATGTGCGCTGGGATATTGATGAATCCTCGCCGCAGCGTTTCCCGGCCAGACTCTTTTTGCAGAATGTCAACGAGCCCGGCAGTCTGGCGCAGATCGCTCAGGTCATCGCCGACCATGACGGCAATATCGACAATATCAGCATGCATCGCCGCTCGCCCGATTTTACCGAACAGACTATCGATCTCGGTGTCTACGACCTCAAACATCTCAGCGCGATCATCAATCAGTTGCGCGCCAAGGCCGTTGTCGCCAAGGTCGAACGCGTCAATGGGTAGCGTCTTTCCTTAAGGTCTTCTGGAATTCCGTCATGTCCTCATCCTCGCTGCGCCTCGGCGTCAACATCGATCACGTCGCGACCCTGCGCAATGCGCGGGGCGGCAAGCACCCGGATCCCGTCCGCGCTGCGCTGGAAGCCATTTCCGCGGGCGCTGATGGCATCACGGCGCATCTGCGAGAGGATCGTCGCCACATCCGCGACGCGGATATGGAGCGCCTGAAGGCGGAGATCTCCAAGCCGC
>NZ_JBFULE010001527.1:0-647 GCF_056400485.1 Roseateles sp. P5_B10 | reverse complement strand
CTATGCTGCAAGCTCCGCGCTCGCCAAACAGATCGAACAAGGCGCACCGGCCGATGTCTTCGTGTCCGCCGACACCGACTGGATGGACTACGCCATCGGCAAAAAGAACATTAACGTCGCCACGCGCACCGACCTGCTCGGCAACAGCATCGTGCTGATCGCCGCCAAGGACGCCAAGCTCGACAACGTCACCATCGGTCAAGGCTTCGATCTCGCCAAGCTCGCCGGCGACGGCAAGATCGCCACCGGCGATGTGAAGTCGGTCCCGGTCGGCAAATACGCAAAGGCCGCGCTTGAGAAGCTGGGCAGCTGGACCGCCGCCGAGTCGAAATTCGCCATGGCCGAGAGCGTCCGCGCTGCGTTGACATTGGTGTCGCGCGGCGAAGCTCCGCTCGGCATCGTCTATGCGACCGATGCCAAGATCGATCCGGGCGTGAAGATCATCGGCACCTTCCCGTCGGACTCGCATCCGGCAATCATCTATCCGATCGCTGCGACCACAACCGCCAAGAGCGAAGCGGCCGACTATCTGGCCTTTCTGAGGTCGTCGGCCGCAAAGACGGTTCTTGAGAAGTACGGCTTCACGTTCATGGTCAAGCCGACGTCCTGACACGTGTCCGACATCTCCCCTGAAGAATGGACGGCGA
>NZ_JBFULE010001526.1:0-647 GCF_056400485.1 Roseateles sp. P5_B10 | reverse complement strand
GCAGGAAGCCGCGGAACGGCGCGAGGCCTGTTCCCGGTCCGATCATGATGAGCGGCACAAGGGGATCGGCGGGCAGGCGGAAGCCTGCCTTGGTCTCGCGTACGATCGCATGCACGGTGTCGCCGGCACGGCGGCCACTGAGATAGTTGGAGCAGACGCCCTTATAGATGCCACGGCCGGAATGCGCGGGGCCCTGGACCACCGCCGTGGTGACGCTGCAGCGTGACGTCTCGCCTTGCGGCGACGACGAAATCGAGTAATAGCGCGGCGCCAAGAGCGACAGCATTTCCAGATAGGCATGGAACGGCAATTCGCAGGCCGGGTGCTCGTCGAGCAGATCGAATACCGATTTGCGTTTGGCCAGAATCTCGCTGCGATAGCGCTCGCTCGCTGCGGGATCGTCGCCGACGTAAGAGAGCAGTTTCGGTTTGGTCATCGGGCAGCGGGTGTTCTCCGCCATGATCTGGATCTGCTTGCGGGTGGCGACCTGCTGCAGCTCGACGAACTCTGTCAGCAATCGGCCGACAGAGACGACATCGCCGACAGGCAATTGCGCGCGGCGGCCCGTCGCGACCTGCAGTCTGATCTGATCGTCCGGCAGGAAGCCGAAGCGGCGCGCGACGGCGTCGACCAAGGCGGGATCGTTG
>NZ_JBFULE010001525.1:0-647 GCF_056400485.1 Roseateles sp. P5_B10 | reverse complement strand
ATCGAGTGCCTGAATGCCGTTGGCGCCTTCATAGATCATGGCGATACGCGCGTCGCGGACGAACTGTTCCATGCCCCATTCGGCGATATAGCCGTGACCGCCGAACATCTGCTGCGCCGACACCGCATTGGCGAAACCGCCATCGGTGAGGATGCCCTTCAGTACTGGCGTCATCAGGCCCATGTGATCGTCGGCGGCCTGGCGCTCCTTCGGATCGTCGGAGCGATGCGCAACGTCGCTCTTCAGCGCGGTCCACACCACCATCGCGCGGGCGGCTTCGTTGAAGGCGCGGATGGTCAGCAGCGTGCGGCGCACGTCCGGATGCACCATGATGGAATCGGCCGGCTTGTCCGGCGACTTCGGACCTGTCAGCGAACGGCCCTGCAGGCGGTCCTTCGCATAGGCGACCGCGTTCTGATAGGCGACTTCCGACTGCGCGAGACCCTGCACGGCAACGCCGAGACGGGCTTCGTTCATCATCACGAACATGCCCTGCATGCCCTTGTTCTCTTCGCCGATCAGCCAGCCGGTGGCGCCGTCGTAATTCATCACGCAGGTGGAGTTGCCGTGGATGCCCATCTTGTGCTCGATCGAGCCGCACATCACGCCGATGCGTGCACCGAGCGATCCGTCCGCGTTGACCAGGA
>NZ_JBFULE010001524.1:0-648 GCF_056400485.1 Roseateles sp. P5_B10 | reverse complement strand
CCCTTGCTGCGCAACTCGGTGGCGCGGCCTTCGGCGGCGCTGGCATTGGCCAGCACGCCGGTGGATGCATTGAGTTCGGCAACGGCCTGCTCGGCCTGCAGCTTCAGATCGACCTCATCGAGGGTGGCCAGCGGCTGGCCAATCTCGACCGTCTGGCCAACCTCCACGAGACGTTTGGCGACCTTGCCGGTGACCCGGAAGCCCATATCGGTCTCGATCCGCGGGCGGATAGTGCCGACGAAGCTGCGCTGCGGCGATTCCGGCTCGTAATGCACGGTCGCGACCAGAACGGGCCGCGTCGGCTTGGCTTCAGCCTCGGTTTTCTTGCCGCAGCCGGCCAGAGCAAGCGCCGGGATCAGCAAAAGCGCGGCAGCGAGTGGCTTGCGGAAAGCGCTGACATGGGTATGGCCGGGCATCGCGAGGCATCCTTCGAATGACTGTTCGAAGGAAACTTAGGCCTGACCACTGACGAATGTCAATATTCGTCAGTGGTCACGATTTCGCTAGATTGCTGCACCGCATCGCGGCCTTATTTCGCCCGTGCAGGTTTGCCGGTAGCCGCGAACTCCGTTGCCGTCCCGTGATTACCGACGAGCACGAGGATACCAGCCACCAGCGGCATGGCCGCCAGAACCAGAAGCCCGGTCG
>NZ_JBFULE010001523.1:0-651 GCF_056400485.1 Roseateles sp. P5_B10 | reverse complement strand
GCCAGCTGGAGGTCAACATTCCGCCCGGCGTGCGCGAGGGGCAGCACCTGCGCCTGGCGGGCCAGGGCGGCCCTGGCCACGGCGGCGAACCTGCGGGCGACCTGTACCTGGAGATCGCCTTGAAGCCGCACCCGCAGTTCCGGATCGATGGCCGAGACGTGTATGTCGACCTGCCGGTGTCTCCCTGGGAAGCCGCGCTGGGCGCCACCGTCGCAGCGCCCACCCCCTCGGGTGAGGTGCACCWCACCATTCCCGCCGGCTCCACCCAGGGCCGCAAGCTGCGCCTGAAGGGCCGTGGCCTGCCGGCCAAGCCGCCGGGTGACCTGTATGCCGTGCTGACGCTAACGCTGCCGCGCGCGGACTCCGACGCGGCCCAGGCGGCCTATGCCGCGCTGCGGGCGGCGTTTCCGGACTATGACCCGCGCGTCGCGCAGGAAGGATGACAACCATGGCCGACAACTCAAGTGATGTGATCGACGCTGTCATCGTCGAGGAAGAGATCGTCTTCAGCCTGAGCGGCCTGTGCCAGGCCGCCGGCGCGAGCCCGGCCCAGGTGCTGTCGCTGGTCGACGAAGGCGTGCTGCAACCCGAGGGCGACGCGCCGCAGCAGTGGGCCTTCACGGGGCCATCGCTGCGCGCGACGCGCACGGC
>NZ_JBFULE010001522.1:0-651 GCF_056400485.1 Roseateles sp. P5_B10 | reverse complement strand
GTCGTGAAGGTGGAGATATAGCTCAAGAGATAGCGGAAGCCGAACATCAGCCGCGATGTGCGATCGTCCTGCCGCAGCTCGCCGTTCACATGGGTGGTAAGGCGGATGTCGGCGATCTGGCTCTCGTCGTGATAAGGCACGATCGACGGCCCGAGGCTGCCGGTGGACTCGAAATTCTTGCCTTGGGTGACGTTGAACTTGGCGTGGCGCACCCAGTCGCGGATGGTGCCTTCGTTGCAGAGCGTCAGCGCGGCGATGTGGTCCAGTGCATCGACCTCGGCGATGTGTCGTCCGGCCTTGCCGATCACCAGCACCACTTCGCCTTCATAGTCGAGCTGCCTGGAGACGCGTGGTCGCACCAGCGGCGCCTCATGTCCGACGAACGAGCGCGGCGTGCGCATGAACATCGACGGATATTTCGGCGCGTCCTGGCCGTCCTTGTATTCGGCATTGCGGTCCGGATAGTTGACGCCGATGCAGATGATCTTTTCCGGGGCGGGGATCGGCGGCTGCCAGGTGATGCTGTCAATCGCAAAATCCGCAGGCTGATTGGCCGCAGCATCCGCGAGTCGGTGCAGGGCGCCATGCGCGATCGCCTCGCGCAAAGTCGGATAATCGCCGCCATAGCGCGCGGACAGATCGACGATCCCG
>NZ_JBFULE010001521.1:0-651 GCF_056400485.1 Roseateles sp. P5_B10 | reverse complement strand
CGCAAAACCGTCCCCGACAAGGCATTATATGACTCGTATGACCTGATGCTATTGCCTTGTCGGCAAAGGCGCGATTCGCGGATGGGTTCGGAGACGACACGATGACGGAGCAGGCGAGACCTCAGCGGATCACCATCATGTTTGGTGGCCTGAACAAGGAGCGTCTGGTGTCGGTGGCCTCCGCACAGGCGCTGCACAGCGCGCTGCCTCACGCCGAGTTGTGGTTCTGGGATGCCGATGACCGCGTCTACGAGACGTCGGGCACGGCGCTGCTCGCGCATGCGCGGCCGTTCGAGGACCCGTTCAAGCCCGGTGGCAGCAGCATCGGCGTGCTGACGCAGGCGCTCGACAAGGCCAAGGCCGAGAACCGCCTGCTGGTGCTCGGCATGCATGGCGGCGCTGCGGAGAATGGTGAGCTGCAGGTGATGTGCGAAATGCGCGGCATCCCGTTCACCGGGTCCGGTTCGGCATCATCCAATCTGTCTTTCGACAAGGTCGGCGCAAAGCGCTTCGCAGCCATCGCTGGCGTGCCCATCGCGGCGGGTGTCGCATTGAACGACATGGAAGCGGCGCTCGCCGAATACGGCAAGCTGATCGCGAAGCCCGCGCGTGATGGATCGAGCTACGGCCTTATGTTCGTCAATGCGAAGC
>NZ_JBFULE010001520.1:0-651 GCF_056400485.1 Roseateles sp. P5_B10 | reverse complement strand
TGATAGCCCTGTTCGCGCACGGCGCGCAGCAGGGCGGGCGACAGGCCCAGGGAAGAAAAGGACATGCGCGATTGTCGCGGTCAGAACAACTTCTGCTGATCGCCCGCGAGCTGACCCACGGCGCGGGCCTCGATGAGCAGCATGCGCCGCTTGGTCTCGACGCCGCCCGGCGCCGAGAAGCCCGTGGGCTCACCGCCCGCACCCATCACGCGGTGGCACGGCACGATGGGTGGAAACGGGTTGTCGCCCTCGGCGCGGCCGACCGCGCGCGCCGCACCGGGCTGGCCGAGGGCCGTGGCGATCTCGCCGTAGGTGCGGGTCTGCCCGGGCGGGATGGCGCGGGTCAGCGCATGCACCTGGCGGCGGAACTCGGGGATGCCGCGCTCGTCCAAGGTGATTTCGCTCAGGTCTCGCACCTCGCCGGCCAGCAGCGCGCGAATGCCATCGACGGCATGGGCGATGTGGGCGGGCAGCTCCGTCGTCAGTTCGGCGGTGGGATGTCGGCGCTTCAGTCGCGCCGGGCTGGCTTCAGGCAATAGCGAGGCGACGATGCCCCGCTCGCTCCAGACAACGCCGCAGCGGCCCAGTGCCGTGTCGAAGCTGTGAGCCCAAAGCGGCTCGCCGGCCGGCAGCACCGGGCCGATGTCAGGG
>NZ_JBFULE010001519.1:0-651 GCF_056400485.1 Roseateles sp. P5_B10 | reverse complement strand
CGGCGCGACGTTCACGTCAGCTTCCCGGCTTTTCCCCGAGGCCGGACCAGAACAGATCCCGCCACGACGCCGGGGCCTGTTTGATGAGGCCGACCTTGGCTTCGAAGTCGGCGAATTTCTGCGCGCCTTCTGGAATTGTCGTGAAGTTGATGTTCTTGTCGCGGATGATGCTCTCGACGAAATCCGGCGCAAGCTTCGAGTTTTCCGCCTTGATGTAAAGCGCGGTGGCTTCTTTCGGATTGGCTTTGATCCAGTCATTGGCGCGGTCGAGGCCGCGCACGAAGGCCTGGATCGTCTTCGGATTGTCATTGACGAATTTGGTGGTGGCATAGACCACGTTGAAAGTGTGCGGGCCGCCGAGCACGTCGTAGCTGTTCAGCACCTCGTGCACTTTTCCGCTGGCGAGTTGCTGTTGCGAGAATGGTGGCGAGGTGAAGTGCGCGGTGATCTCGGAACGTCCCGACAGGATCTGCGCCGTTGCGTCCGGATGCGGCATGCTGACGGTGAGTTCGTCGAGCTTGTCGTATTTTCCGAACGCCTTGTCCGCGGCCATCTGCAGCACGATCGGCTGGAAGCCGACCTTAACTGACGGCAGCGCTATGCGGTCCTTCTCGGTGAAGTCAGCGAGTGTCTTGATGTTCGGGTTGTTGG
>NZ_JBFULE010001518.1:0-653 GCF_056400485.1 Roseateles sp. P5_B10 | reverse complement strand
GGACACTATGCTGCGGCATTAACTGAAGTCGCGCCTTTCGGCGCTTCATCTCCCTCATTCTTGAGGGAGGCCACCGGGACTGCCACTCACGCGCCACCGGCGCGGGCAAGGACGGCGCGTGGCCGTCCCCTCACCTGCATTCACAGCGATCAACAACGTCATCACGGGAGGTCACATGCTCTTTGGCCACAAGCATCCTGGTCACATGCATCCGCGTCTCACGTCGGCAAATTCCACGCTGCGGCAGCGGACGTTAGCGGCCTTTCGTCTACTTCCCCGGTTACGGTGTGATGCGATAGCCTGCCTACGGGACTCTGCATCCCGCGACATCCGTCGCGGCGCAGAACGGGCAGACAACAAGAAGAACGGTCTGCGATCCGAGGCAGGCGCTTTGGCGCTCCCGCCGCCTCGGAGCGCGCCGGCAGTCGAGGAAATGAAATGATGAAGAGCTTCGTCCGCGCCGCGAGCGTGATCGCCGTGATGGCCGCCTGCGCCGGCAGCGCCGGGACTGCCTTTGCGCAGAGCTGGCCGAACCGGCCGATCCGCATGGTCGTGCCCTATACGCCGGGCGGCTATACCGACCTGATGGCGCGCCTCGTTTCCGAAAAGATGTCGGCGGCGCTGGGCCAGCCGATCGTCATCGAGAACAAGCC
>NZ_JBFULE010001517.1:0-653 GCF_056400485.1 Roseateles sp. P5_B10 | reverse complement strand
ATCCAGTAGCGCGCAAGTCGCAGCACTCTGACCGACCCGAAGCGCGTCTCGACGCTGGCGACGGGCATCTCGTGCCGCAGCCGCTTCCGCTTGTGCCCGTTCCCTTGCTTCCAGGTGACGCGCCAAATCCTTGTCGCGCTCGTCAACCAGCTGGCTCAGGTTCGGAAATCCAACCGGCTTGCGTTTGTCGCAGTGAGCGCAATTTCGGTCGTGGAAGTCAAGCACTCCCTCCTCGAGATACCAACCCGCTATTCCTCCGGCTGGTGCGAAGTCGCATTCCATGCCAAACATGCCGAGCGGCAGCCCCGTCTGAACAGCGATGAGTCCAGTTCCGCCATGGTTGCGCACGCGAGCGTGGGCGCACCAGTTGTGCATCAGCTCCAGAACTAGTTTGTTGCGCTCCCCAGTGCGAACGTACCGTTCGAACTCAGCTTGGTCCATCGAACCAATCGTAAACCGCACGGCGGCTTCTTGCTTCGCGCCCTATCACCCGGTACACCAAACACAGCCGGATGCTGCTGTTGTGATGCGGACGCCGCGGCTGGTCTCCAGTCGAAAGCCTAGCAGCCGGCCCTCCGGTGAGACGGCGCTTACCGCGCCGCAATCGTCCTCACACCCCGTCCGATGAAGGAAGCCGGGGTCAAGTCTTAAAT
>NZ_JBFULE010001516.1:0-653 GCF_056400485.1 Roseateles sp. P5_B10 | reverse complement strand
CATCGCACTGACGAAATGGGTGATGCGCCCGCCGGTGTCCTTCCACAGCTCGGGACCGGTGGTCTCGTAGTGGGCGCGTGGATTGTCGGCATTGGCGAACTGGTCCAGCACGCGGCCCTTGCCTTCGCCGGCCATCTGCTCAGCCAGGTCACGGGCGTACTCCATGCCACCGGTCTTGGGCGTCAGGATCAACTCCGCGCCGAAGGCCTTCATCGTCTGGGCGCGCTCGATGGACAGGTCCTCCGGCATGATCAGCACCATGCGGTAGCCGCGGATGGCCGCGGCCATGGCCAGCGCGATGCCGGTGTTGCCGGAAGTCGCCTCGATCAGGGTATCGCCCGGCTTGATCTCGCCGCGCTCCTCGGCGCGCTTGATCATGCTGATGGCTGGCCGGTCCTTCACGGAGCCGGCCGGGTTGTTGCCCTCCAGCTTGGCCAGGATCACATTGCCGCGCGCATCGTCGCCGAGCAGTCGCTGCAGGCGCACGAGGGGGGTTGCGCCGATGACGTCTTCGAGGGTCGGGTAGCTCATGGGCGACGATTGTGGCAGCGGGAACAAAGTCGAGCCTTGTCGAGTGCATAATCCGCCCCTCGCGTGCAAAGCGCGATGCTGTTTCCGACGGGCCCGGGTGGCGAAATCGGTAGACGCAGGGG
>NZ_JBFULE010001515.1:0-656 GCF_056400485.1 Roseateles sp. P5_B10 | reverse complement strand
TTCCAGCGGCGACAGCAACTCGGTGAGCGCGTCGATCAGCAGACCACGCACGGCCTGCGGGTCGCTGGCCCGAGCGTCCTTCACGCGACGCTTCAGGTCATCGAGCAGGAACTGCGTGGCCTTGACGCCGGCATCGGCCATCAACAGGGCTTCTTCCAGCTCCTCGTAAAGCTGGTCGTCGATCTGGGTGCCGGTGAAGACGCCGGCGATGCTGCCGCCGGTCTTGCGCAGGCCGGCACGCAGCCGCTCCATCCAGCTCTGGCGCGGCGCAGCGGCGGGTTCGGGCGCCCTCGGCGGCAGGGCGACGGGCAGCGCGGGAGTCGGCGCGGCGGGAACGGGTGCTTGGGGCGCGGCGACCGGTGGTGCAACTGGCTCGGGAGCGGCGGGCGGAGGTGGCGGGCTGGCGGGCTTGGTGACCCAGCCCTCGGGCAGCAGGGTGGGCGCCTCGTCGGGCACCGGCGCCGGCGCCGTCTTCTTGAAGAAACTGAACATGGGGGCATTCTCGCCGGCCCAGGCGAAGGCCCCTTTCTCGCACGCGCTTGATTTTTTGGCGCCGGTGAACCGGGTGACACTGAATCAGGCTCCCCGCACTCCCGGTCCGCTATGCACGCTGCCTTGCCGTTTGCTCCGTCGCCCCGCTCCGCCAGCTGGTGGGC
>NZ_JBFULE010001514.1:0-656 GCF_056400485.1 Roseateles sp. P5_B10 | reverse complement strand
CGATGATGTGGACGATCGCCTTCATGCTGACCTTTGTGATCGGCGGCATGACCGGCGTTCTGCTCGCAGTGCCGCCGGCCGACTTCGTGCTGCATAATAGCCTGTTTCTGATCGCCCACTTCCACAATGTGATCATCGGCGGCGTGGTGTTCGGCATCTTCGCGGCCATCAACTTCTGGTTCCCGAAGGCCTTCGGCTTCAAGCTCGATCAGTTCTGGGGCAAGGTCTCGTTCTGGGGTTGGGTCCTCGGCTTCTACTTCGCCTTCATGCCGCTCTATGTGCTTGGTTTGATGGGCGTCACCCGCCGCCTGCGCACCTTCGACGATCCGTCGCTGCAGATCTGGTTCATCATCGCAGCGTTTGGTGCGGTTCTGATCGCCATCGGCATCGGTGCTTTCCTCGTTCAGATCGCCGTCAGCATCTGGAACCGCGAGAAGCTGCGCGATACCACGGGCGATCCCTGGAACGGGCGTACGCTGGAATGGGCAACGTCGTCGCCGCCGCCGGATTACAATTTCGCCTTCACCCCGGTCATTCACGACAATGACTCGTGGTGGGATATGAAGCGCCGCGGCTATACACGTCCGCTGGAAGGTTTCCGGCCGATCCACATGCCGAAGAACACCGGTACCGGCGTGATCCTCTCTGTCCTGGCT
>NZ_JBFULE010001513.1:0-660 GCF_056400485.1 Roseateles sp. P5_B10 | reverse complement strand
CCGGTGCACCGCGCAAATTGAAGCTCTCCTGGAATGCCGGCGCGGTCTGCCTTGCGCCGCTGCCGGTTGCCATCGATCATGGCTTCTTCCAGAAGCAGAACCTTGACGTCGAACTGGTCAATTACAGCGGCTCGACGGACCAGCTTCTCGAAGCCATTGCCACAGGAAAATCCGATGCGGGCCTGGGGATGGCGCTGCGCTGGCTGAAGCCGCTGGAGCAGGGCTTCGACGTCAAGATCGTCGCCGGCACCCATGGCGGCTGCCTGCGCGCGCTGGCGCCGGCGAAATCGGAGGTGAAGAGCGTTGCGGATTTCAAGGGCAAGACCATCGCCGTCGGCGATATGGCCGGCCCCGACAAGAACTTCTTCTCGATCCAGCTCGCCAAGGCCGGACTCAATCCGGACAAGGACGTCGAGTGGCGGCAATATCCTGGCAACCTCGTGCGGCTCGCCGTGGAAAAGGGTGAAGCACAGATCGGACTGGCATCCGATCCGCTGGCCTATCTCTGGCTCAAGGATGGCGAGTTGAAGGAGGTCGGTTCCAATCTCGATGGCCCCTACAAGGATATCAGCTGCTGCATCGTCGGCGTGCGCGGCAGCCTGCTGCGTGACGATCCGCTGGTCGCGCGCGGCCTTACGCAGGCGCTGCTCGATGCTGCGA
>NZ_JBFULE010001512.1:0-660 GCF_056400485.1 Roseateles sp. P5_B10 | reverse complement strand
GTTCAGGCCTCGGGCGTAGCCCGGGGCCGCTTTCTCGTTTTGCTCTCTTGACCTGCCCTCAACCGCCGTGCCAATGAATAGGTCGGAGTCCTGGTTGAAGGTTACTGGATCTCTGTGTTGATGGGTCCGGCGTGCTGGGCAGGAGCGGCCGCGTTGCTGCGGTGCCGCTCAGCAAATTGCGCCGGCGGTATTCGTCCGATGCTGCTGTGCGGACGGACCTCGTTGTAGTCGCGCCGCCAGGCGGCGATCTCAATCCGGGCCTGCTTCAATGTCTCGAACCAATGCTCGTTCAGGCATTCGTCCCGGAACCGGCCATTGAAGCTCTCGATGTAGCCGTTCTGCATGGGGCGACCAGGCTCGATCAGGATGTGTCGGATGGCGTGGCTTTGCGCCCATGCGATGAAGGGCCTGCTGGTGAACTCCGGCCCGTTGTCTGTTCTTACGGCGGCTGGGTAGYCGCGGAACCGCGCAGCCTGATCCAGCAGCCGGACCACGTACTGGCCACTGATGCCGTAGTCCACCGCGATGTCCACGGCCTCGTGGCTGAAGTCGTCGGCAACGGTGAGGCACTTCAGGCGCCGTCCGTTGGCCAGGCTGTCGCTGACGAAGTCCATGCTCCACACCTCATTGACCTGGGTGGCGATGTTCAGCGGCGTGCGC
>NZ_JBFULE010001511.1:0-662 GCF_056400485.1 Roseateles sp. P5_B10 | reverse complement strand
GTTGAGCTGCGCCAGCCGCGCATTAAGCTGCTCCAGCGCCTTGTCCTTGCCCGTGACTTCTTGCGACAGATAGAACTGCACGACGAGGAAGATCGACAATAGGAATACGATGGCGAGTACCAGCGTCGACAGTGCGTCGACGAAGCCCGGCCAGTAGTTGAATTCGGAAGATCCGCGGCGATTGCGTGCCAATGCCATGGGTTAGTTCTTCTCAGGCTGACGGGCGATGTGTTCCAGCAGCTTCTTGATCTCACGGCTCTGCTCGCCCTGACTGTCGGCCCATTCGCGGATCATTTCCTGCTCGCTGCGCATATGCGCGACGAGGCTCTGGATCGCATCGGCGAGATTGGCCATGGCGGTCGTCGTGCCGCGGTTGTTGTTGCCGTCCTCGATGGAGCGACGCAGGCGCTCGATGGCATCCTGCAGCTCTCCGGGGGGGCCGGTTGCTGCAACGGGCGCCGTCTCGCCGGAATATTCCTTCACGGTGGAGGCGAGCCAGTCTTCCAGGTCCGTATAGAACCGGTTCTGCGCCTGGCTGGATTGCAGGTCGAGGAAGCCGAGGATCAGCGATCCGGCAAGACCGAACAGCGATGACGAGAACGAGATGCCCATGCCGGCCAGCGGCGCGGCGAGGCCTTCCTTCAGCGTGTCGAACAGCGAGC
>NZ_JBFULE010001510.1:0-664 GCF_056400485.1 Roseateles sp. P5_B10 | reverse complement strand
TTCCACGGCTGGACCTTCGAGGGGCGGCACAACTTTGCGAATGCGCTGTGGGCGCGTGGCAATTCGTGGGTCACGATCGTCATCCCAGAGTTCATCGAGCTGTTGAACCTGCCCGAGGGCGACGCCTTCCGCCAGTTCCTGATCACGACGCTCGAAGCGCAGGTCAAGGCCCTGGCCCAGTTCCAGTCACCATCGGGCCTGTGGCCCACGCTGCTGGACGACCCGACGTCCTACGACGAAGCCGCCGCGTCGGCCGGCTTCGCCTACGGCATCCTGAAGGCGGTCCGCAAGGGCTACATCTCCAAGGACTACGAGGCCTTCGGCGTGAAGGCGGCGCTGGCGGTGCGGTCGAAGATCAACGATGCGGGCGAGCTGACTCAGGTGAGCTTCGGCACGCCGGTGTTCAACACGTTGCAGGAATACAAGGACATCCCGCTGACGTCGATGCCGTTTGGGCAGGCGATGGCTTTGTTGGCGATGGGCGAGTTGTTGGTTCGCTTCATCTGATTCGATTGCTATGCGCTGCTTTGGGTTTATGGCTAGGCCCAGCCGGGGGTTCGTCCCGGCGGCCGACCTACTTTTTGCGCCGCCAAAAAGTAGGCAAAAAGCTCTCCCCTGCGAAACCGCCCCTGCGGGGTCCCCTGCGATGCTCGAAGCCCGAGGC
>NZ_JBFULE010001509.1:0-665 GCF_056400485.1 Roseateles sp. P5_B10 | reverse complement strand
GCTCCCTCGTGGTTGCTCTGGAAGCTGTTCAGCGTGGCGCCGGCATCCGTGGCGATCTTGCCGAGTTCGGCATCGATCTGCGCGAGAGTCTGCGCGCCGTAGACCTCGGGCTCGCGGGTGCCGAGCAGGTTGAGGTTGGGGCCATGCAGGACGAGAACTTGCATCAAACATGTGGCGGCGCGCCTGCCCGAAGGTCTAGAGAGTCGCCACTAAATTGAGGAAGGGCGAACTTTACGCGTTTTGGACCCGATTTCCTGCTGGATAGGGAAATTCTCGGGGGCGCGTCAGCTTCGGGCCAATTGGCGCAGTTCTTCCAGGCGGCTCACGCCCAGACGCCGCCAACTGATCTCGCCGGTCTCGTCGAAAACGACGGAAAAGGGCAGGCCGCCGGCCGCATTGCCCAGTTCCCGCACCAGCCCCAGGCCTTCCGGCCCGGCCAGCGCGACCGCGAAGTCCAGCGGCGTCTTCTGCAGGAAGGCCTTGACCGGCTCGGCCTGATCCACCGCCAGGCCAAGGACCTGCCAGCCCTTGCCCTTGGCTTCCTTGTAGAACTGGTTGATCTCCGGCAGTTCCTTGACGCAAGGCGGGCACCAGGTGGCCCAGAAGTTGACCAGCAGGGGCTGGYCGCGCCAGCGGGCGACGTCCAGGTCGCTACCGTCCAGGGC
>NZ_JBFULE010001508.1:0-666 GCF_056400485.1 Roseateles sp. P5_B10 | reverse complement strand
GGCTCGACCTCGAAGTCATTCAATGCGGCTACTGCCAATCCGGGCAGATCATGTCGGCGGCGGCGCTGCTGGCCACCACGCCGCGCCCGGACGATTCCGACATCGATGCTGCGATGGCCGGCAATATCTGTCGCTGCGGCACCTATGTGCGCATCCGCGAAGCCATCAAGCATGCTGCTTCCGAACGGCAATCGTAGGAGCCAGCCATGACCATTACGGACAAGACGCTTGTTGCAGACAAGGTTCCGGGCCTCTCGCGGCGCGATCTCCTCGCTGGCGGTCTTGCTGGAGGCTTTTTGTTTGCCTTCCGCATACCTGTGCGCGCAGCCAATGAACCAACGCAGCCCCCCGATACAACCGAAGGCAAGTTCGCCCCCAATGCCTTCATCCGCATCGATACTACTGGCAAAACCACTCTGGTGATGCCGCAGGTTGAGATGGGGCAAGGCATCTATACGGCCATCGCCATGATCCTCGCCGAAGAACTCGACGCGGATTATGCGCAGATCGCGCTGCAGCACGCGCCGCCCAGCGACAAGCTCTATGGCAATCCGCTTTTTGTCATTCAGGCGACAGGCGGATCGACCTCGGTTCGCGCCTTCTGGAAGCCGCTGCGCAATGCCGGCGCAACTGCGCGTGCGATGCTGGTGCAAGCCGCAGCTGAAC
>NZ_JBFULE010001507.1:0-666 GCF_056400485.1 Roseateles sp. P5_B10 | reverse complement strand
ATTACACCCTCGCCGGCTTCGTGTCCGCGGCATTGCTGATCTACCTCACTTACGCGCTGCTGCGGCCCGAGCGGTTCTGAGCGCGCACTCCAAAAGGTCCACTGACATGACAACAATTGGCTGGATTCAAATCGCTTTGTACTGCGCGGTGGTTCTCGCGCTGGTGAAGCCGCTCGGCGGCTACATGACATCCGTTTTCAATGGAGAGCGTACTTTCCTCTCTCCCATCCTGCGGCCGGTCGAGGCCGGTCTGTACTGGATCGGTGGTGTCAACGAGAAACGCGAGCAGCACTGGCTGACCTATACGGTCGCCATGCTGCTCTTTCATGTGGTCGGCTTCCTCAGTCTCTACGCGCTCATGCGGCTGCAGGCCGTGCTGCCGTTCAATCCTGCGGGGCAATCCGCGGTCGCCGAAGATCTCTCCTTCAACACCGCGATCTCCTTCATCACCAACACCAACTGGCAGAACTACGGCGGCGAAAGCACCATGTCATATTTGACCCAGATGCTGGGTCTGACGGTGCACAACTTCCTGTCGGCGGCCGCTGGCATTGCCTTGGCGGTTGCGCTGATCCGCGGCTTCGCACGCTCGTCGATGCGCACCATCGGAAATTTCTGGGTCGATATTACCCGTTGCACGCTCTATGTGCTGCTGCCGATCTGCAT
>NZ_JBFULE010001506.1:0-667 GCF_056400485.1 Roseateles sp. P5_B10 | reverse complement strand
GCTGTAGCGCTCGCTCTCGCCCGAAGCCTGGGCAGCGGACAGCTGCGGGGTCAGCACCGCGCTGAGCGCCACGCCGAGCAGGCCGATGGGGAATTCCATCAGGCGGTCGGCATAGTTCAGCCAGGATGTCGCACCCTCGCCGAGGCGGCTGGAGATCTGCGTGTTGATCATCAGCGACAGCTGGGACACACCGACACCCAGCAGCGCCGGACCCATGCCCAGCATGACGCGGCTGACACCCGGATTGGCACGCGCCTCCCGGAAGCCTTGCCAGCTGAACCGCATGCGCGGCGTCACGCCGATGGCCCGCAGCGCCGGCCACTGCGCCAGCAATTGCAGCACGCCGCCGAGCATGACACCGAAGGCCATCGCATAGATACCCGGATAGCCCGCGCGCTCAAGCGGCCCGACCAAGGCCCAGCCGACGGCGACGACGCTGAGGTTGAGCAGCACCGGCGTTGCCGCCGGCACGACAAAGCGTCGCCAGGTGTTCAGGATGCCCGCCGACAGGGCCACCAGCGACATGCAGCCGATATAGGGGAACATGAAGCGCGTCATGACGACGGATGCGTCGAACGCCGGCTCCGGCAGCCCGCCGCCGAGCAGCCAGACCAAGAGGGGCGCTGCGACCACACCAATCACCGAGGTCGCCATCAGCGCCCATAAC
>NZ_JBFULE010001505.1:0-668 GCF_056400485.1 Roseateles sp. P5_B10 | reverse complement strand
GCCAGAACGCCCATGACGACCGCTACAACGTGGCCGAAGAATATATGGAGGTCGTCTACAAGCTGTGGGAAGGCAGCTGGGAAGACGACGCCGTGCAGCGCGACAAGGCGCGCGGCATTTTCACCGAGCCGTCGCGTGTTCACCGCGTCCAGCATTATGGCGAGAACTACACGCTCGACGCCATCCATCTCTCCGAGCCGTCACCGCAACGAACGCCGGTGCTGTATCAGGCCGGAACGTCGCTGCGCGGAAAGCTGTTCGCCGCGCAACACGCCGAATGCGTGTTCATGTCCGGTCCGTCCGCAAAAGTGATCGCGCCGCGCGTCGCTGCGATCCGCGCGTTGACGGCAGAGACCGGGCGCGATCCGTCGGAAATCCTGATGTTCAGCATGATGACGGTGATCCTCGGCCGCACCGAGGAGGAAGCCGCCGCGAAACATGCGGAGTATCGTCGCTACATCAACCATGAGGGCGCCCTGACGCTGATGTCCGGCTGGACTGGCGTCGATTTCTCGACCTATGACCTCGACCAGAAGGTGCAGCACGTCCACAACGAGGCCGGCCGCACGGCGATGGACAATATCACCCGCGCCGATCCCGATCGCACCTGGACGGTACGCGAAGTCGCCGAGCATGTCGGCATCGGCGGTATCGGGCCAATCGTGGTC
>NZ_JBFULE010001504.1:0-670 GCF_056400485.1 Roseateles sp. P5_B10 | reverse complement strand
CAAGCAGGCTCGCCATTGATCGGCTTCGACACCGAGAAAGTACCGGTCTTGGTCCGCCAGAATACCCGGTGGCGATCGACCGCGCCGGGCGCGACGCCCAGCGTGCCGAGCAGTTTGTCATAAAACGACTTCGCGGCTTCGAGGTCGTTGGTGCCGATCATGACATGTGAAAACATCTCGCTTCCTCTCCTGGTTTCTTGCAAACTCACCTTCAGGTGATACGCAACTATACGCATCATATGCAGTTTGGCGAGACGGCATGACCCTGCCGCGCAATCGCTCTTGTGGGTCTGCAATGGCGGCGTGTCGCTTGCTGCCGAACCCGTTTTCAATCAGGACACTTGCTTGATGTCAGCACATCCCATGCCCAGATCGTCCTGGATTTTCCCCACGTTGGCCGTTCTGCTTTTTATCGCGACGTCGATTCCTTCGCTCGGGATCGGATTCACGGAGACGACTGCTGGCATTGTGTTCGCGGTTGTTCTGTTGGTCATCCTGTTCGGCACGGTGTTCGCCGCTGTGCATCATGCCGAAGTCATCGCACACAAGATAGGCGAACCGTTCGGCACGCTGTTGCTGACACTGGCCGTGACCATCATCGAGGTGGCGCTGATCGCCTCCATCATGCTGGGTGACAAGGCCGTTCCGACGCTGGCGCGCGATACTGTCT
>NZ_JBFULE010001503.1:0-670 GCF_056400485.1 Roseateles sp. P5_B10 | reverse complement strand
GAGCAAGCTGGCCGAAGGCGGCATCAACACCCGTGACGATCTGGCCGACCTGGCTGTCGACGAACTGGTCGAGCTGACCAGCCAAGACGAGGCCGCTGCGCGCGCGCTGATCATGAAGGCCCGCGAACACTGGTTCAACGCCTGATCAACACACGCCGCGCCGCACCGAAAGTAATTTGAAGGATCCCCACATGGCCGTGACTACCGTCGCCCAATTCGCCGCCGAGCTGAGCAAGCCGGCGGGCACGCTGCTGGAGCAGCTGCATGCCGCGGGCGTCAAGAAGTCTTCCGTCGACGACTCGCTGAGCGAGAACGACAAGGAACGCCTGCTCGACCACCTGCGCTCTTCCCACGGCACTGCCGGTGCGGATCGCAAGAAGATCACGCTCGTCAAGAAGTCGACCACCGAGATCAAGCAAGCCGATGCCAGTGGCAAGGCCCGCACGATCCAGGTCCAGGTCAAGAAGACCCGCACCTTCGTCAAGCGTGACGACGAGGTCGCTGCCGGCCCCGACGACGCCGAACTGGTGCGCCGCGAGGAAGAAGCCCAGGCCCAAGCCACCGCGCTGCGTGCCCAGGAAGAGGAACTCGCCGCCAAGGTGAAGGCTCGCGAGGACGCCGAGCGCGCCGCGCGTGAAGCTGCCGAGGCGCGCCGCGCCGAGGAGCAGGC
>NZ_JBFULE010001502.1:0-671 GCF_056400485.1 Roseateles sp. P5_B10 | reverse complement strand
GGTTCGGATTTCCGCAGCGTGAACCCGCTCGGGCTGGTGCCAACGCTGCGCACCGACGATGGCGCGATCCTCACCGAGAACGCCGCGATCCTGCAGCATGTCGCGGAGCGATTCCCGCAGTCGCCGATCGCGGCTGGCTCAGGCCTGGAGCGGAGCCGGCTGCAGCAGTGGCTCTGCTTCATTGGCACCGAATTGCACAAGGGATTTTTCGTGCCATTGCTCGCCAAGAAAGCGCCGGCCGAGATGAAGGCCTATACGCTGCAGAACGGCCAGTCGCGGCTGACCTATCTCGAGAATCACCTCACCGGACGTGAGTTCCTGCTCGACAGGTTCAGCGTCGCGGACGCCTATCTCGTCACAGTGCTGAACTGGACGATGGTATTGCCGGAGGTGGATCTGAAAAACTGGCCGGCGACCAAGGCCTATCACAAGCGCCTGCGCGAGCGGCCGAGCATCGTGCGCGCCGTCGCTGAAGAGTTCGAACTGTTCAAGGCTGAACAGGAGCGCCACAAGGCGGCGGCGTGATCACGCCACCGCGCGGCGGCCGATGATGGCAAAGCGCAGTCGGCTGGAGATCCAGTCGATTGCCGCCACCGCGACGAGGATCATCAGGATCAGGAACGAGACCTTCTGCCATTCCAGCACGCGGATCTGTTCGGCGAGCTGAAGAC
>NZ_JBFULE010001501.1:0-673 GCF_056400485.1 Roseateles sp. P5_B10 | reverse complement strand
CGCCCAGCGCGTGCTGGACGCCCTGCGCGAGCCCATCTTCGTCGGCGGCCAGGAGTGCTTCGTCACGGCCAGCGTCGGCATTGCGCTGTACCCGCGCGACGGCCAGACCATGGCCGACCTGCTGCGCAATTCCGACGTGGCGATGTACGCGGTCAAGAGCCAGGGCCGCAATGCCTCGGCCGTCTATTCGCCGCAGCTGGCCGGCCACGGCAAGCAGAAGCTGGAGCTGGAAAGCGCCCTGCACAAGGCGCTGGAGCGCAATGAGATCGTGCTGCACTACCAGCCCAAGATCGACGTGCGCGCCGCCCGCATGGTGGGCGCCGAGGCGCTGATGCGCTGGCAGCGTGGCAATGTGCTGGTGCCGCCGGCCGATTTCATCCCGCTGGCCGAAGAGACTGGCCTCATCGTGCCGCTGTCCGAATGGGCCCTGAAGGAAGCGGCCCGCCAGGCCAAGCTGTGGTCACTGCAGTTCGGCTTCAGCGATTCCATCGCCGTCAACCTGCCCAGCCGGCTGTTCGAGCGTACCGATCTCGTCGAGCACATCCACCAATGCGTCAGCGCCTATGGCGTGCCGCACCGGTCGATCCAGCTCGAGATCACCGAGAACAACCTGATGAAGGACCTGCAGAACGTCATCCCGTCTCTGCATCGCCTGAACGAAGTGGGTGTGGAG
>NZ_JBFULE010001500.1:0-674 GCF_056400485.1 Roseateles sp. P5_B10 | reverse complement strand
GGCCGATGCAGCCCACATGGGCCACGGCCTGGGCGCGTCGCATGACGTCGTCCAGCAGGCCCAGGCGGGCCAGGGCCTTGTGGGCGTCCGGGATCAGGCCGTCGCCGCAGATCTTGTCGCGGCCGGGCGGGTGCTGGTCGACCAGCAGGACATCCACGCCCGACCGAGCCAGCACCCGTGCGCAGGCGCTGCCAGCGGGGCCGGCGCCGATGATGAGAACGTCGGGATCTGAAGTGATGGCTGTCATGGCGGAGGTCGGGAGTGCGCCTATTTTCGCAGCCGAAATGAAAAAGGCCCGCCGAGGCGGGCCTTGCAGACACCGGCACGGAGCCGGCGCATCACGTCATCAGAAGCTATAGCTGCCGGTCACGTAGACGGTACGCATCAGCGGGCTGGCGTAACGCGGGTCATAGCCGACCTGATGGCCCGAAGAATCACGCAGCGTCAGCGGCGGCGCCTTGTTCAGCAGATTGGTGACGCCCAGACGAAGTTCCAGCGCCTTGCTCCACTTGTACGTGCCCTGGTAATCCAGGGTGTAGTACTCGGGAACGTCGAGCGCGATGGTCGTGTTCTTGCCTGTCGACAGGTCACGAACGGTCTGCACGCGGTCGAGGTACTTGCTGCGGTACTTGAACAGCAGCGAATTGGTTACCGGACCTGTCTGGAGCTTGAAC
>NZ_JBFULE010001499.1:0-675 GCF_056400485.1 Roseateles sp. P5_B10 | reverse complement strand
CCTATTTGGAGGCAGGTGGCTGAGACATTCGGCCGCGTGCCGCGCTTCGGTTCGCGCCGCTTCCCGGGTCGATTCGAGGGCGCCGGTTGAGCGCACGATGGCAACGATATCCTGCAGTTTTTCCTGCTCGCCCTCTTCGATGGCATGCCGAAGCAATGCGCGTTGCTCGCCCGTTGCTCRCTCCATCGCGATCAACAGCGGCAGTGTCGTCTTGCCCTCGCGCAGGTCGTCCCCGATGTTCTTGCCGAGCTCCAGGGCGTCTCCTTCGTAATCCAGCACATCGTCGATGAGCTGGAAGGCCGTTCCCAGYGCGCGCCCATAGGCGGCACAGGCTTCCTCGACCTCGGGCGGGGCGTTGGCCAGTACCGCGCCGAGGCGAGCGCTGGCTTCGAAAAGCTTGGCAGTCTTGAACCGGATCACGCGCAGATAGCTCTCCACCGTGATGTCCGGGTCGTGCATGTTCATCAGCTGCAGGACTTCGCCCTCGGCAATGACGTTGGTGGCCTCTGCCAGCACCTCCAGCACCCGCATGCGGTCGACCGACACCATCATCTGGAAGGCGCGCGAATAGAGGAAGTCGCCGACCAGCACGCTCGCAGCGTTGCCGAACAGGGCGTTGGCGGTCGGCTTGCCGCGACGCAGTGAGGACTCGTCAACGACGTCATCGTGCAGCAG
>NZ_JBFULE010001498.1:0-676 GCF_056400485.1 Roseateles sp. P5_B10 | reverse complement strand
GGATCGCGCGCCACAGACGCCCACCAGCGCGGGCTCCAGGCCAGCACCGCAGCGGCCAGACCCAGCGGCAACAGCAGCAGCGCGACGTTGTGGCCGACATAGCCCCATGCCAATTGCAGGCTCTCCCAGCGCGACGAGATCTTGTAGGTATCGCCGGCGTAGCGAAATGRCGCGTATTCCACCTGCCGCACCCAGTCGAGATGCGGAATCATCGCCGCCACCATCGTCGCGATGGCGATCCACGGCGCTGGCGAGCGCAGGAACAGCATCCGCTGGGGATGGATCAGCGCGGCCAGACCAATCGCGCCGATCATCGTCACCACCCAGTATTTGGTCATCAGCGCCAGCGCAGCAGCGAGGCCAAGCAGGAAGCCCGAGCGGATCGAGCGCTTCTCGAACGCGTGCAGATAGGCCAGCACCACCAGCGGCAAAGTTACCAGCTGCAGCAGGTCCGGATTGTATTTGAAGCCCTTGAAATTGAAGATCGGATAGATCGCGACCATCAGCAGCACGAAAAAGGCGCGGCGACGATCGACCACGCGCAACGCGATCGCCCAGCAAAGGACCATGCCAATGCCGACCGTGACCATGGCAAGCAGATAGGTCGCCCAGTCCACCGGCGGGAAAAATTTGAACCAGACACCCGAAATCCAGCCCGACAGCGGCGGATGCTTGC
>NZ_JBFULE010001497.1:0-677 GCF_056400485.1 Roseateles sp. P5_B10 | reverse complement strand
GGCTTCAGTCGGCGTGGCCGCGCCGGGAATGCAGGCCAGGCCACGCGCCTTGGCCACGCGGATGACGGCGACGTCGGCATGCGGCATGACGATGAGGCGGCCACCGGCGATCTGCACATCACGCACCGCGTCGGCGCTGAGCACTGTGCCGGCGCCGATCAGCGCGTCGTTGGGCATGCGGCGTGCGAGGCGGGCGATCGAGTCCAGCGCCTGGGGCGAGTTCAGGGGCACCTCGATGACGCGGAAGCCTTCGGCGTAGAGGGTGTCGGCGATGGCCTCGACTTCGTCAGGCTTGACGCCGCGCAGGATGGCGACGAGGGGGAGTTGTTGCAGTGCCTGGTCGAGCATGTCAAAGCCCCATGGTTTGCGCCAGCCGCCAGAGGCCGGCGGGCGCGGTGTTGTCGAGTTGCAGCGGCTCGTCCATGCCGAAACGGCCGAGGGCGAGCGCATATCGTGCGCACAACGCCGGGTCGCCGATGAGGGCCAGACGCTCGGGCGTGGCGGCCTTCAGTTCGTTGGCGATCTCGTGGCCGATCAGCAGGCCCGAGAGGTAGTCAGGCAACTGCTCTGCGGCCAAGCGCTTGAAGAGGCCCAGCGTGCGCACGGCAAAGAGTTGGTGGCCCAAAGCCCCGTCCTTGCGCGCTGCGTCGACGCCGGCCAGGAACGCCTGGGAGGAG
>NZ_JBFULE010001496.1:0-678 GCF_056400485.1 Roseateles sp. P5_B10 | reverse complement strand
ATTTCGGACTGCAGCCGGCAGCGCCCCTCGCGCTGGCGACGATCGGGCTAGAACTGGTTGCCTCGCTATTGATTCTCGGTGGCGTGTTGCGCTGGCTCGGCGCACTCTCGCTGGCAGGCTTTACGCTGATGGCGACGTTTCTGGCGAATCGGTTCTGGGAGCTGGCTCCGCCAGAGCGCTTTATGAGCGCCAATTCGTTTTTCGAACACATCGGCCTGTGCGGCGGCTTCCTGCTCGTCGCATGGCATGACCTCAACAAGGTAAAATCATGAGCGGCACTGCCGACACCGCCAAGGCAACCAGCGCCTTCGCGCCATTCCATCAATCCGTCTTCGCGGTGATCTGGGTCGCGACGGTGATGGGTAACACCGGCAGCTTCATGCGCGACGTGGCGAGTTCCTGGCTCGTGACCGACCTGTCGGCAGCGCCGGCAGCAGTCACCATGATCCAGGCCGCGGGCACGCTGCCCATTTTTCTGTTTGCGATCCCTGCCGGGGTGCTGTCCGATATTCTCGATCGCCGCAAATTCCTGATCGCGGTGCAGGTGCTGCTCGCCTTGGTGAGCGCGACGCTGATGATGCTGTCCTATTACGGGCTGCTGACGGTTAATCTGCTGATCGGGCTGACCTTCATGGGCGGCGTCGGAGCGGCACTGGTCGGGCCGACCTGGCAGGCGAT
>NZ_JBFULE010001495.1:0-679 GCF_056400485.1 Roseateles sp. P5_B10 | reverse complement strand
GGACTACGCCGCCACCGGCCTGACGCTGCGCCGCCACCCGCTGGCCCTGCTGCGCCCACGCCTGTCCAAGCAAGGGCTGCTCAGCGCCCAGCAGCTCGACGCCGTCAAGAGCGGCCGCCGCGCCAAGGCCTGCGGCATCGTCACCGGGCGGCAGAAGCCGCAGACGGCCAAGGGCACCCTGTTCGTCACGCTGGAGGACGAGACCGGCAACGTGCAGGTCATCGTCTGGCCCAAGGTCTATGAAGAGCACCGCAGCGCCATCCTCGGCGCACGGCTGCTGGCCGTGGAAGGCGTCTGGCAGCGCGGCGACGGCGATGTGCGCCACCTGCTGGCGCAGGGCTTCACCAACCTCAACCCGCTGCTGGGCCGGTTGCCGACGGAGAGTCGGGACTTCAAGTGAGCCAAACCGAGCAAGTTCCGCTTCTGAACACCGGGCCGCACAGGGGCCCACCATGACCGCCACTTCGGGCCGCTGCCAAGTGCGCACTGCGCACTGGATGCAGCAGCCAGTAATGAGCGGAGGAGCGAAGCCCTGCGTCCTAATGGGCCCAATCGGTCAGAAATTTCAATCCACTCCCATAAGACGGGCGCACAGCCAGTATCTCATTCGCGACATACCCTTACGGAAATCTGCTCTAATTATTCTGAAAAATCAGTCCCCAATCCGGAGGGCCAGCGA
>NZ_JBFULE010001494.1:0-679 GCF_056400485.1 Roseateles sp. P5_B10 | reverse complement strand
CATTGTGGCGGCCTACGTTCAAGGCCATGGTGACGATGTTGCGCTGCTGCTACAGGGGGGCGGGCCGCATAGAATTCGCGCCTTTCACCTACCTCTGAGGACGCCGCGGCCGTGTAGCGCGTGCGTCATCCTGCCGCATGACCCAGTTCGCCAAGGAAACCCTCCCGATCAGCCTCGAGGAGGAGATGCGCCGCTCCTATCTCGACTACGCGATGAGCGTGATCGTGGGACGCGCCCTGCCCGATGCGCGTGACGGCCTGAAGCCGGTGCACCGTCGCGTGCTGTACGCGATGAACGAGATGGGCAACACCTACAACGCCAAGTACCGCAAGAGTGCGCAGGCGGTGGGCGAGACCATGGGCAAATACCACCCGCACGGCGACTCGGCCATTTACGACACCATCGTCCGCATGGCGCAGCCATTCAGCCTGCGCCACATGCTGATCGATGGTCAAGGCAACTTCGGCTCGATCGACGGAGATAACGCCGCTGCAATGCGATACACCGAGATTCGTCTCGACAAAATCGCTCACGAAATGTTGGCTGACATCGACAAGGAAACCGTCGATTTCGGACCCAACTATGACGGCAGCCATAAGGAACCCCTGGTACTGCCGACCCGTTTGCCGAATCTTCTGGTGAATGGCGCTTCGGGTATTGCCGTGGGTATGGCCACGAA
>NZ_JBFULE010001493.1:0-680 GCF_056400485.1 Roseateles sp. P5_B10 | reverse complement strand
CGCCAAGTCCGTGCAGGCCCAGGCGCCCAACGAGCCGCAGGGCTGGTCTTTTGAAGGCGATGTGCAGGCCGCGAAGCGCAACTGGCCGGCGGCGGTGGTGGCATTCCGTACCAGCCTGTCCAAGCGTCCGCTGGAAGAGACGGTCATCAAGCTTTATCTGACACAGGCCAGCGCGGGATCGCAGGCGGAGGCCGACAAGCTGGCGGCCGACTGGCTGACCAAGTACCCGGATTCGCCGGCGCTCGACTACCTGCTGGGCGACCAGGCGCTGGCACGCGGTGAGTTCGACCGGGCAGAACGGCATTTCCGAAGGGTGATTGCCGTGCGGCCCAACAATGCGGTGGCGCTGAACAATCTGGCCTGGTTGCTGCATCGTGCTGGCCGGCCCGGCGCACTGGAAATGATCGAGAAGGCGCTCAGCCTGGCGCCGAATTCACCTTCCCTCACCGACACTGCGGCGGAAATCCAGGCGGGTGCGGGTCACGTGGACAAGGCCCTGGTGCTGCAAAGGCGTGCGGTTCAGCTGGATCCCGAGCAGCCCTTGCACCGCCTTCATCTCGCCGAATACCTGATCAAGAGCAACCAGAAGGCCGAAGCCAAGATCGAGTTGCAGAAGCTGAACGAACTGGGCAAGAGTTTTGCCAGGACTGCGGATGTGCAGAAGTTGCTGGCGGAGCTGT
>NZ_JBFULE010001492.1:0-680 GCF_056400485.1 Roseateles sp. P5_B10 | reverse complement strand
TGCTGGCCGGCGCGGCCAGGGCTTGCAGGCGCTTCTCCAACTCCACCGGACCGACGGCACCAGGGATGCGATTGCCGTCCTCCAGCAGGATGGCGGGCGTACCGTTCACATGGATCTTGCGCGACAGCGCGAGGTTGCGCTCGATGGCGGCGTCGTCGCAGGAAGCCGGTGCCTTGGCCGGCTGCTCGCCCTTGAGCATCCAGCCGAGCCAGGCATTGGCGTTGTCCTTGGCGCACCAGATCGCACGCGTCTTCTCGGGAGAGTCGCCGCCAAGGATGGGGATGAGGAAGGTATAGACCGTCACGTCCTTGAGCTCCTGCAGGCCCTTCTCGAAGCGCTTGCAGTAGCCGCAGTTGGGGTCGGCGAAGACGGCGATCCGGCGCTTGCCGCTGCCGTTCTTCCACACCAGCGCATCCTTGAATGGCAGGCTCGCGAAATCGATCCGGTTGAGCTGGGTGATGCGCTCCTCGGTCAGGTTCTTCTTGGCCTTCAGGTCGTAGAGCTCACCTTCGATGAGGAAGCTGCCGGTCGCGTCGGTATAGCGCACCTCATTGCCGATGCGGACCTCCCACAGCCCGGGCATGGGGGCCGGGCGGATCTCGTCGACCTTGGGCGCGTTGGGCATGCGCTCGGCAAGGGCCTTGCGGATGACGGCGTCGTTGGCCAGCGCGGGAAGGCTG
>NZ_JBFULE010001491.1:0-682 GCF_056400485.1 Roseateles sp. P5_B10 | reverse complement strand
ATGGTGTGCATTGGACCCGCGAGCGCATCTACGACTATTTCCCGCGCATTCGTGAGCGTCTCGACAGCCCCGCCGATTATCTGTCAGGCGGCGAGCAGCAGATGGTGGCCGTGGCGCGCGCGCTGTCGGGCGACGTCCGCGTCTTGTTGCTGGATGAGCCGTTCGAAGGATTGGCGCCCGCGGTCGTGGAGCAGTTGTTTGAAACCTTCGACCGGCTCCGCAAGGAAATTGCCATCATCATCGTCGACCATAATCTCGATCTGGCTTTGGCTTTGTCCGATTCGACGGTGGCGCTGGAGCGGGGCAAGGTAATTCATCAGGGGTCGTCGAAGGCCCTGCGTGACGATCTCGATCTGCGCCGCAAGGTGCTGTGGCTGTGAGAGCATCAATGACACTGAACAATCGACATGTAGCGATCGTCGGCGTTGGCTTGATTGGGCGGGCCTGGGCAACGATCTTCGCCCGCGCAGGCTGGACCGTGCGATTGACCGATCCGCATCGCCCGACGCTGGATGCTGCGCCCGGGCTTATTCGCGATGAACTGCACGCGCTCGCCCGCCACAGACTGGCCAACGATCCCGACGGGGCTGCCGGACGCATTTCGATTGCTGGGAGCTTGGCCGATGCGGTGAAGGACGTTGCCTTCGTGCAGGAGAACGGCCCTGAAAATGTCGATCAGAAG
>NZ_JBFULE010001490.1:0-682 GCF_056400485.1 Roseateles sp. P5_B10 | reverse complement strand
CGGCTACGCCACCCTGCTCGAAGGCGCCGAGCGCCCGCGCGACCTGCGTCCCAGCCCGTGGGCGCGCTTCCTGGCCGCACAAGGCCGCGGCGCGGCTGCGGCGCGTATCGCCGTGGCGGGCGGCATCGTCGTCGGCGTGCTCGGCTTTGGCGGTGGCTATGGCGACATCAGTGTGCAGGTGCTCAACGGCTTCGACCGCCCGGTGCGCGTGCGCGTTGGCGGAGCGGGCGCGATCACATTACCCGCCTTTGGTTCGGCGACCGTCGGCCAGGCGCCGGACGCTCATCTCCCCATCAGTGCCGAGACGGAGCAGGGTGAGCTCATCGAGCGCTTCGAGGTCGCCCTGGAGCACGGCCCGGGCCAGCCGATCTACAACGTCGCCGGCGCCGCGCCGCTGGTGGAATTGACCTACACCTATGGCCGCGACGCGGGGCAAGTGCCGCCCAGGGTGCTTGGCGCACCGCGCTGGTCGAGCAGCCAGGCCGATGTCTTCTTTGGCGATCCGCCGCAGAGCGTCTCGGTCAAGCAGGGGCAGACCGAAATCCGCCACGTGCTCTACAGCGCAGCGGATGTGGCCCCGGCCATGCAGCTCAGCCTGCTGCGTGACGACGCAGCGGTGGTCGAGCGCTTGAGCGAGCAGCATCTGCTTTGGGACCGCCGCGATTCGCCCGTGCGCTACGCC
>NZ_JBFULE010001489.1:0-682 GCF_056400485.1 Roseateles sp. P5_B10 | reverse complement strand
AGCCGACCGCGATGACGGTTGCCACGGTCGGTACCAACCACCGGCCGTCGACGCGCGTCGTGCTGCTCAAGGGCTGCGATGCACGCGGCATGGTCTGGTTCACCAATTACGAAAGCCGTAAAGGTGAAGAGTTAGCAGGCAACCCTTACGCGGCCTTGCAATTCCACTGGGTGGAGATGGAACGCGTCGTGCGCATCGAGGGGCGCGTCGAGAAGACCTCGGCCCAGGAATCGGACGACTACTTCAAGAGCCGGCCGCTGGATTCGCGCCTTGGGGCCTGGGCTTCACCACAGAGTCGGGTCATCAGTTCACGTGCTGTGCTGGTGGCCAACGCCGCCAAGGCGGCCGTTCAGCAGGGCCTGAACCCGGACCGGCCGCCGCATTGGGGTGGCTATCGCCTCGTGCCGGACCGTTTTGAGTTTTGGCAGGGGCGGCGCTCGCGGCTGCACGACCGGCTGGTCTTCAGCCTGGATGCCGACCGCTGGGTGCGCGAACGGCTGGCGCCCTAATTGACGGCGTTGCCGTCCTCGACGCGGTAGTACAGGCCGTAAGGGTCGTCGTTGAGCACGGCGAACACGCCCTCAACGACGACGGGTTCCAGCGTGTAACGCACCGGCTTCTTGGTGCGCACCTCGACCAGTCCCTCGGGCCCGGCCGGTACGCAAAAGGAGCAGGTCGTGGG
>NZ_JBFULE010001488.1:0-683 GCF_056400485.1 Roseateles sp. P5_B10 | reverse complement strand
ATGATGACGTCTTCGACCGGCACGTCACCATGGCCGCCACGCGTGGCGGTCTTGGACTTCTCGATCTTGTCGACGACGTCCTTGCCCTCGATGACCTTGCCGAAGACGGCATAGCCCCAGCCCGACGGGCTCTCGGACTTGAAGTCCAGGAAGCCGTTGTTGGTCGTGTTGATGAAGAACTGCGCCGTGGCCGAGTGCGGTGCGTTGGTGCGCGCCATGGCCAGCGTGTAGTGGGCGTTCTTCAGGCCGTTGTTGGCCTCGTTCTGGATGGCCGCCTCGGTGGGCTTTTGATTCATGCCGACCTCAAAGCCGCCGCCCTGGACCATGAAGCCCTTGATGACGCGGTGGAACACCGTGCCGTCGTAGTGGCCCTTGCGGACGTAGTTCAGGAAGTTGGCGACCGACAGCGGCGCCTTCTCGGCATCCAGCTCAATGAGGATGTCGCCGTGGTTGGTGGTGAGTTTGACTTGGCTCATTTTTTGACGGGCTCAACGAGAGCCTTGGTGATGAAGATGGGCTTGACCGGGAAATGCTGGTGCATGCCGTGCGGCGTGACCTCGACGGCGCGGATCTTGTCGACGACGTCCATGCCCTCGATGACCTGGCCGAAGACGGCATAGCCCGACGCCGGATTGTCCGGCTCGCCGTCGAGCATGGGGTTGTCCACCACGTTGACGAAGAAC
>NZ_JBFULE010001487.1:0-683 GCF_056400485.1 Roseateles sp. P5_B10 | reverse complement strand
GGCCAATGCCGAGACGCTGAAACACGGCTGGCTCCGCACCGGTGACGTCGGGCGGCTCGACGAGGACGGCTTCCTCACGCTGTCCGACCGTTCCAAGGACGTCATCATTTCCGGCGGTACCAATATCTATCCGCGCGAAGTCGAGGAGGTGCTGCTGACACATCCCGCCGTGCGGGAAGTCTCGGCCATCGGCGTGCCCGAGCCCGACTGGGGCGAGGTCGTGGTGGCCTGTGTGGTGCTGGAGCCCGGCGCGTCGGCCGACGATGCAGCACTTGACGCGCATTGCCTCGCCAATATCGCCCGTTTCAAGCGCCCCAAGCGCTACGTCTATCTGGATGCGCTGCCGAAGAACAATTACGGCAAGGTGCTGAAGACCGAGCTGCGGGAGATGATGCGCGCTTCGGCGCCGGCGGGGGCCGGCTAGCTATTACCACTTTGACGCGTACCGGCTTCCCGCGCATACGGCTCCGCGTCTGGCGCCCTTGCGCCTGCCGAACCCATCCCGCTAAGACGAAGGCAATAGCGGCGCGGATCAGCGCCTGACCACACGTTTTTCGGGAGCAAACGACTTTGACGGGACCACTTCACGGGATCAGGATCATCGATATGACTTCGGTGATGATGGGGCCTTATTGCACCCAGACGCTGGGTGACTACGGCGCCGATGTGATCAAGGTGGAGTC
>NZ_JBFULE010001486.1:0-683 GCF_056400485.1 Roseateles sp. P5_B10 | reverse complement strand
CTCATCACCACGCCTTCGGTGACTTCCAGTATCAGCATGTCCGGCGACAGACCGTTTTCGGCGATCACCTCGCCGACCAGCGTGGCGAGATCGCCATTCTGGAAATTGATCGGCGACAGATTGACCGAGACGCCGGGTACGTCGATGCCATCTTTGCGCCAGGCCGCGACCTGCCGGCATGCCTCGCGCAGCGACCAGRTRCCGATCWGCTCGATSAGSCCGYATTCYTCCGCGAGCGGGATGAATTTCGATGGCGGCACTTCACCGAGTATCGGATCGGACCAGCGGGCCAGCGCCTCGACACCGTAAAGGCGACCATCAGCGCGCACCTGCGGCTGATAGTGAAGCCGCAGCGCACCCTGCACGATGGCATTGCGCAGCGCCGTGCTGAAGGCGAGTCGCTCTTCGCTGAGGCGATTCATTTCCGCGCTGAAGAAGCGATAGGTCGAGCGGCCAGCCTGCTTGGCCTGATACATCGCCGCATCGGCATGTTTGAGCAGACCGTCGATATCACCGGCATTGTCGGGATAGATACTAACGCCGATGCTGGCCGATACCGGCACCAGCTTGGCGCCAAGCTGCATGGGCGGCAACAGCGTCTCGAGCAAGCGGCTGGCGATCAAGGCGGCGCCTTCGACATCGCAATTCGGCAGCACAATGACGAATTCGTCGCCGCCCTGCCG
>NZ_JBFULE010001485.1:0-683 GCF_056400485.1 Roseateles sp. P5_B10 | reverse complement strand
CCGGGGGCCCTATGACCAGTTCGCGCTGCAAGCCTTCCAGGCGCTGGCGGTGGACTATCTGCTCAAGCCCGTCTCCGACACCGCGCTGGCCCAAGCCCTGGCCAAGGCCGAACAATGGCGCAGTCATTTCGACCTCCAGGCCAAGGAGCGCTGGAACCATCAGGTCGACGGCCTGCTGCAGCGCCTGAGCCCGCCTGCCGGCCGCCAGCGCATCGTCGGCCGCAAGGGCGGCCAGCAGTTCCACGCGCTGGAGCTGGCCGACATCGCCTATTTCGTCTCGGTGGACAAACTCTGCTTCGCCATCACCCAGGCCGGTGAGCGCTTTCTAGTCGAGCCCACCTTGGGCGAGCTGGAGGAGGAGCTCGGGCCTCAGCGCTTCTTCCGCGCCAACCGCCAGCTGCTGGTGGCCGCGGGCGCAGTGCAACGCTTTGCGCCCGCCGGCAAGGGAAGGCTGAAGCTCGACCTCCGCCCGGCCCTGGACGGCGAGCTGCTGATCAGCCAGGAGCGCGCCGCGGCTTTTCGCCAGTGGCTGGAGGGGTAAACCCGGGGCGGGCTACGATTCGGCATGGATCAAGTCTTGTTCGATTTCACCAAGCAGGATGCCACCGGCAGCTGCTCGACGGCCCACGCCTGGGCCAAGGTGCCCACACCGCTGACAGCGACCGAGCGCAGCGCGCTGACCG
>NZ_JBFULE010001484.1:0-685 GCF_056400485.1 Roseateles sp. P5_B10 | reverse complement strand
ACCCACCTCTGCTGTTGCCAGGGGCAACTGCAAAAGGGACGGGAAGGAATAAAAGTATCAGGGGCGGACTCTAGCACTCCGGGTTTGCCCGACAAGGTGGACGGGGTGCGACAAAGTTCACGCACCGGGATGCAGCAAAGTTGACTGGCCCGTAAACTTGGTGGTCGCGCCAGCCCCGAGATTGAATGGTTGAACGCGAGGGACATTCAGGAGATCCCAGATGCAAGTCCAGGTCGTTGACTACCGCGCGCCCGACGCCGCGGAGAAGTTCACCCGCTCCCTGCACGAGACCGGTTTCGGCGTGCTGACCAACCACCCGATCCGCCAAACCCTGGTCGAGAAGATCTACGCCGACTGGCTGGCCTTCTTCAACAGCGAGGCCAAGCATGGCTACGCGTTTTCCAAGGAAACCCAGGATGGGTATTTCTCGACCGCCATCTCGGAAACCGCGAAGGGTTCCAAGCAGAAGGACATCAAGGAGTACTTCCACGTCTACCCCTGGGGCCGCATCCCCGAGCAGTTGAAGGAAGACGCCCTCACCTACTACCGCGAAGCCAATGCGCTGGCGGAGGAACTGCTGGGCTGGGTGGAGCGTTACACGCCGCCAGAGATCGCGGCCAAGTACCGCGAGCCACTGTCGAACATGATCCAGGGCAGCAGCAAGACCCTGCTGCGCGTGCTGCGC
>NZ_JBFULE010001483.1:0-685 GCF_056400485.1 Roseateles sp. P5_B10 | reverse complement strand
CCTGCGAGCCGATGCGGGTGAACTGGTGCACGGCCGATAGCCCGCCCATGAAAACGAAATCGCCGATCTCGCAATGGCCGCCAAGCGTCGCCGAGGTCGCGAAGATCACGTCATTGCCGACATGGCAGTCATGGCCGACATGGGCGCAGTTCATGAAGTAGCCGCGATCGCCCACCGACGTGATGCCGCCGCCAGCGACAGTACCGGCATTCATGGTCACGGACTCGCGGATGGTGCAGCCATTGCCGATAGTCAGTCTGGTCAGTTCGCCCTTGTAGCTGAGCGACTGCGGGGGCGTGCCTAATGACGCGAACGGATAGATCGTGCAGTTCTCGCCGATGGTCGTCTGCGCCGTCACGTTGACATGCGACAGCAGCTTCGTGCCTGCACCGATCGTGACATGCGGTCCGATGATGCAGAAGGGTCCGATTTCGGCGCCCTCGCCAATGACAGCACCGTCGGCGACGCGGGCGGTTGGATCGATCTTGCTCATCGAGAAGTCCAGTTCCTGCAAATTTCTAGGATTTTCCGCTGCGTAACCCGCGTCACGTGGACTGTCCAGTACCGCGCGGACAAGTGCCACTGGAACCTTGCTGAACTCCAAATGTTCATGGTACGTTCTTTTTATACCAGTACGGAATGACCTTTCATGGCGCGTCTGACCAATCGCGAGGAGGAAATATTG
>NZ_JBFULE010001482.1:0-686 GCF_056400485.1 Roseateles sp. P5_B10 | reverse complement strand
GATCGGTCAGGCCGAAGTCGCGGCCTGGTGTCAGCGCCACCTGGGCACTCTGCAGCAGTTCGTGAGCGAAGGCCCAGCTGTCGGCGTGATGGCGGCTGACATCCATCCAGGCGTAGAAGGCGCCGTCCGGGGGCACCGGCACATTCAAGCCCAGGGCGTTGAGCGCGGGCACGATGTAGTTGCGGCGCTCGCGCAGTACCGCACGGCGGCGTTCGAACTCGGCGATGGAGGCGGGCTCGAAGGCCGCCAGCGCCGCCATCTGCGCCAGCGTGGACGGGCAGATATAGAGGTTCTGGGCCAGCCGCTCGATGGCGGGCACGAGATCAGGGGGCAACACCAGCCAGCCTAGGCGCCAACCCGTCATGCCGAAGTACTTGGAGAAGCTGTTGACCGAGATGATGTCCTCGCCCAACGCGAGCGCGCTGTGGCCGAAGTGCTCCTCGTAGCTGAGCGGCAGATAGATCTCGTCAACCACCGTGACGCCACCGCGCTCACGCACGAAGCCGGCGATGTCGGCCAGCACCTCGGGCGCAATGGAGGTGCCGGTGGGGTTGCTCGGCGAGGCCAGCAACACGCCACGGGTCGCCGGTGTCCACGCGTCGCGGACCTGCTGCGCACCGAGCTGGAAGCGCTCCGCGGCGCCGGTCGGCAGCAGCCGCGGCGTGGCGTCCGCAGCCGTCACGAAG
>NZ_JBFULE010001481.1:0-687 GCF_056400485.1 Roseateles sp. P5_B10 | reverse complement strand
GATTTCTCCCCGCTGGAAAAAACACCCGATGTCGACATGGCCGTCGATCAGCGCTGTCACGATCTCAGCGGACATTYCGGCATAGATATGTATGTCATCGAGATTTCTTGGGTTCTGCTGGGCCACGAAGCGCTGCGCCATGACAACGCTCAGGCCCAGACGAAGCCGACCGCCAAGACTGTCGCTTCCGCCGAGTGCGAGCACCTGATCGTTGGCCTCGATGATCTTGCGGGCCTGCGCAAGCACCAGCTTGCCGAGGTCGGTCGGACAACTTCCGTTCGGCGTTTTGATGAACAGCGACCCGCCAACAAGTTGTTCGAGACGTTTGATTTGCGAACTCACTGCGGGCTGACTCAATCCCAATTGTTCCGCAGCCTTGGTCAAACTACCTGTTTCTGAAATGGCAACGACAGTACGAACAATTTCAATCGGAATATTGAGRTGCCGCTTGTGCATTTGAATATCCAGCCTCGCAATTGAGCCATGAATCAGACTGAGYGGTGTCGCGATTCTGTACCAATCATATATGCGTAATCACTCTTGGTTATATATTTGATTTGGATGGCATTTCCGAAATTGATGACGTCATCAAAATCGTCGGTGCTGTGACGACTGCCTGCTGAATTCGATGATGACAACGCGCGCGGTCGCATCGGACTCAATCGTGACAGGTGCCGATCCTTGTTC
>NZ_JBFULE010001480.1:0-690 GCF_056400485.1 Roseateles sp. P5_B10 | reverse complement strand
CTGTTGATCTGGTGGCCTTTGGAATCGAGAATTGCACGTACCGTCATTGTCGCCTCCTAAGTCGAACCATGCCCTTTGTCGGGCGCGGTCTTTCATTCTTGGGTCGTCAGACAGACGCAGTGTAACAGCGCAGTTCAACAGTCGTTCAGATGTGGTGATCGAACTGACACACCGTTCGCGCCGGGAACGGGATCGACCTCAAGGGCCGAACCTGCCAACGTGAGTCACCTGTCGAATACATAAGATGGATCAAATGTGTCGGCCTCGCAAGAAGCCGGTACACGCTCAATGCAGGTCGGACATGTCCGGAGACGATGTCTGCGAACCCGTGCGCTGCAACCTCGGAATGGGATCGAACAGCGAGAATAGCAGCAGCCCGGCGAAGAAGCCGCCGATATGCGCCTGCCATGCAACGCTCGCCCCGTCTGCACCGATCGCAATCGAGCCGACGCCGAAGATGATATTGACGCCGAACCAGACCGCCAAAAATCCGATTACACGCGGATCGCGCAATGAACGCAACAGCGGAAGCGCCGGCACCCGTGCCGCTTCATCGGCATCGCCGCGGTTGAATGACAGGAAGCTGCCGCGCACGAAGGCAAACCGGATGGCCGCGGCCATGGCGCCGGAGACCGAAGCCGAGGCGCCGATCATCGGGGCGAGCGCGTGTTCATGGGTAACCAGATGTGC
>NZ_JBFULE010001479.1:0-692 GCF_056400485.1 Roseateles sp. P5_B10 | reverse complement strand
GGAGTACACCGGTGTCCAGCCCGGGGGTTGGGTCGCCTGGGTGGCTTACGGCATCACCTTGTTCGCCGGGCTTTCGATGGTGACGAACGCTCCGTTCTACAGCTTCAAAGTCTTCGACCGGCGGCGCAGCGTGCCCTTCATCGTGTTGGTTGTGATCATGCTTGGCATCGGCCTTGCCGCACTCGATCCATCACGCGTTCTCTTCGGTGTCTTCTGCGTCTATGGCCTGTCGGGGTATGTCATCTATGGCTGGCGCAAGTCCAAGGGCAAGCCCGTCAGCGTCATCTCCACCAGCACCGACGAGCCGGATGAACGTGGCTTGCATCAATAGCCATTCATGCTAGATTCCCGACCCATGAGCCGCGCCACGCGAATTAGCCTGCTACTAGCCCTAGAGGAACCACGGGTTCGCTAGTCAGTCGCGCACGTACGCTCACACCTGACCCCAACGGCCCGTATGCAACCGCAGCGGGCCGTTCGTGTTTTCAAAGGCTGCTGGTTGCGCCACCCACCCTCGGATGGAACACCCATGTTGAAGCAACCGCAGCAAAAGTACCGCTCCTTCGCCCCGATCGCATTGCCGGACCGCCGCTGGCCCGATGCCGTGCTGACCCGCGCGCCGATCTGGCTGAGCACCGACCTGCGTGACGGCAACCAGGCGCTGATCGAGCCGATGGACATTGCCCGCAAGC
>NZ_JBFULE010001478.1:0-693 GCF_056400485.1 Roseateles sp. P5_B10 | reverse complement strand
TCCCGGCCCGATGGGACGCATCCTCATTCGCGGCGAAGCCGGCCACGACATCATTCCCGCGCTCTATCCGGTCGAAGGCGAGATCGTCATCGACAAGCCCGGCAAGGGCGCATTCTACGCAACGACGCTCGGCGCCGATCTCAAGGCGCGCGACATCGACACGCTGCTGGTCTGCGGCGTCACCACCGAAGTCTGCGTCAACACCACCGTCCGCGAAGCCAATGACCGCGGCTATCGCTGCATCGTCATTTCTGACGGCTGCGCGTCCTACTTCCCTGAATTCCACGAGATGGGCCTGAAGATGATCAAGGCCCAGGGCGGCATCTTCGGCTGGGTTGCCGACTCCGCCGCCATTCTCGACGCCATCACACGTTCCGAACATGCACCGGAGACTTCCAACAAACTTGCAGCAGGAGCATCACGATGAGCACGACCGCGGGGACGTTTTCTAAAGATTCTGCCGGCAAATCCGACTTCAAGCCCGCTCTATGGACGCCGGGCGACTGGAATGCGTTTTTCGGCTTCGGCACTAATATTCTCGTCAACATGCTGGTGCTGACCGGCCTGCTGCGCTTCGTGCTGAAGATGCCTGACAATATCGTGTTCGGACGCATTCTGCCGGCCATGGGCCTGATGATGTGCCTGTCGACGATGTACTACGCCTGGCTCGCCTACAAACTCGCGGAGAAGACC
>NZ_JBFULE010001477.1:0-694 GCF_056400485.1 Roseateles sp. P5_B10 | reverse complement strand
GCTGTAGACGGTCAGCTGATCGTTGACCTTGAAGTCCAGCCGCACATCGCCGCCGGTGCGCTTGTCGTCCTGGCTCTTGAAGTTGTAGCGAAAGCCCGCCGTTTGCGAGGGCGAGTAGTCATTCCACTGGTTCAGGCAGGTGATCTGCTCGTTCTGGCGCTGCGTGTAGGCCGCAGTGCGGCCAGCGGCGACCATGAGGTTGGTCTGGGCTGCCGTCAGATTGGGGAAGGTGGTGAAGCAGTCGGCCTTGGTCTGCGCTGCGGCCGACTTGGTCAACAGCTCCAGCGGCGTGGAGGCGTTGAAGTTCCCGCCGGCGATCAGCGGCGAGATCTGCATCGGCGTGTTGATGCTGTCGCCGTTGGCCGTCGCCGGGTTGAAGGTGAAGGTCTTCTCTGGCGAGCCGTCGAAGTCGCCCAGGCGCACCAGGCCCTGCTGGTTGTTGCTGCCGCCCTGTGTGACGCCATGCTGCTCGCTCTTGTAGCGCGACTTGTTCAGGTTGACGATTACCCCCAAGCGCTTGTCCAGGAACTTGTCGGCCAGCACCAGGTTGWAGTTGGGCGTGTTCTGCTTGTTCAGGTCGCTCTGCGTGGCGGCGGCGCGGAACGAGTAGAAGGGCTTGTCGAAGTCCAGGCCCGTGCGGGTCGTGATGATGATGCCGCCGCCAAGCGAACCTTCCGTCATCGCGGCCGTGGAG
>NZ_JBFULE010001476.1:0-694 GCF_056400485.1 Roseateles sp. P5_B10 | reverse complement strand
GATCAGCGCCTCGGCGCTCAGCAAGAGCCTGCAGCTGGACGCTGGCTATATGAGCCGGCTGCTACGCGGATTGAAGAACCGCGGCCTGCTGGCCAGCCAGGCCCATCCCAGCGACGGCCGCCAGACGCTGCTCAAGCTCAGCCCCGCCGGCAAGCGCGCCTTCGTGCCGCTGGACCGCGAGGGCACGGCCAAGGCCCAGGCCATGCTCGCGCCGCTGTCGGCAACACAACGCCACGCGCTGCTGGGCTCGATGTCGCGCATCCAGGCCGTGCTGGAGCCCGACGCCACGGCAGCCGTTGAGCTGCGCTCCCCCCAACCTGGCGACCTGGGCTGGATCGTCGAGCGGCATGGCGCTTTCTACGCCGCCGAGTACGGCCTGGACGTGCGTTTCGAGGCGCTGGTGGCGCGCATCTGCGCCGACTTCGTCGACCGCTTCCAGCCCCAACGCGAGGCCTGCTGGATCGCCGCGCGCGGCACCGAGCGCCTGGGCTGCGTGATGCTCGTGCAGGCACGCGATGAATCTCAAGATGGGGCCACCGGCAAGCCGCGCCCCGGCGTCGCCAAGCTGCGCCTGCTGTTGCTGGAGCCCCATGCGCGGGGCCTCGGCCTGGGCAAGCGCCTGGTTCGCCAGTGCAGCGACTTCGCCCGCGCCGCCGGCTACAAGCGCATCGAGCTGTGGACGCAGAGCGCATTG
>NZ_JBFULE010001475.1:0-696 GCF_056400485.1 Roseateles sp. P5_B10 | reverse complement strand
AGGGTGCCCAGGCCAAACTGGTCGTGCTGGATGCGTCCCGCCGCAATCCCTATGAGCGTCGCTTCCGCGGTTACTCCCGTGGTCTCGCGCCGATCGATGTTCCTGAGAATGCGTTGATCCTGACCTCGGCGACGCCGGGCAAGGTTGCCGACGATGTGGATGGTCAGAACAGCCTGCTCGCAACCGAATTGCTGAAGAACATGAAGGCCAAGCCGGCGAGTGCCGAGTCCGTCTTCACCAACACCCGCGTTGCTGTTACCCGCGCGACCGCCGGTGAGCAGGTTCCTGCGGTGTCGTCGTCACTGGTTGAGGACATCCTGCTCGGTGACAGCGCAACGGCCAAAGCCGGCAGCTAAGCTTTCCCATCGCGTTTACTTGTTAGCGTCTGCGTTAGCCATTACCGGACGAACCGGATCGCCTTCGCGCAGCAATGCTCCCGCGCGCGCGACAATCACATCGCCGTCGTTCAAACCTTCACGCACTTCGACACGGCCGCCTGACATCAGGCCGACCTCGACGCGCCGCGTCTCGATACGCTGCCGCCGGACCACCTGCACGACGGTGCCGCCGGCACTGTAGAGAACGGCAGTCAATGGCACTGAGACGCCGCAGCTTTCGCCAGTTTTGATGATGGCACGCGCGTAGGAATTGCTCATCAGCCGCCGGGCCGAGGTGATCGAGACCACGACCTGGCCG
>NZ_JBFULE010001474.1:0-699 GCF_056400485.1 Roseateles sp. P5_B10 | reverse complement strand
AAGTGGTGGTGCGCACGAACGACGGCCAGCAGCGCACGGTTGTCTATGCCGACCCGCCGTCTTTCCGCGTGGGCGACACGGTGCGCGTCGTTGGCGACACGCTGGCGGCCTACCAGCGCTAGCGTCCRGGCGACGCGGTCGGGGGCGTGCGCTTCAACCGGTGTTGCGCAGCCCCGCCGCAATGCCGTTGATGGACAGATGGATGCCGCGCTGCACGCGCTCCATGGCCGGGTCGTCGGCCTGGGTGCGGCGGTAGCGGCGCATCAGCTCGACCTGCAGGTGGTTGAGCGGATCGATGTAGGGAAAGCGGTGTTCGATGGAGCGGGCCAGCGACGGGTTGGCCGCCAGGCGCTTGTCGTCGCCGGTGATGAGGCTCAGCGCCGCTTGCGTGAGGTCGAACTCGGCGCGGATGGCCGTGAAGATGCGCTTGCCGAGCTTCTTGTCCTCCACCAGTTCCACGTAGCGCTCGGCCAGGGCCAGGTCGGTCTTGGCCAGCACCATGTCGAGGTTGGACAGCAGCGCGCGGAAGAAGGGCCAGCCCTTGAGCATGCGCTTGAGCAGGGCCAGGTTCTTGGCGCGCTGTGCCGGCTCTTCGCCGAGGAAGGCCTCCACGCCGGAGCCGAAGCCGCACCAGCCGGGCAGGGCGACGCGGGCCTGGCCCCAGGAAAAGCCCCAGGGGATGGCGCGCAGGTCTTCGAT
>NZ_JBFULE010001473.1:0-699 GCF_056400485.1 Roseateles sp. P5_B10 | reverse complement strand
GCCCGACACCGAAGTCCTCGTGCGCGTGCACGAACCGCTGTCGGTCATGGACCTGCTGGAAGCCGGCCCCTGCGGCCACTCCTGGGGCCTGCCCGCCGCRCTGGCCGCCGTCAAGGCCAGYCCGGGCGGCGTGGTCGTGCTGCTGAATTGCGGCGAGGACGCCGCCGGCGTGCTGGCCCGCGTGCAGGCCTGCGAGCCGGCCCCCGCCACCAAGGGCGCGATGGACCTGCGCACCTATGGCGTCGGCGCCCAGATCCTGAAGGCCCTGGGCGTGCACCGCATGCGCCTGCTGGGCAGCCCGCGCCGCATGCCCAGCATGACCGGCTATGGCCTCGAAGTGACCGGCTTTACTGCGCCTCCCAACTGCTGAACCCGAAAGGCCCGCGATGCAAGATTCCGAACCAGGCCTGCCCAGCTTCGAGGGCGCTCTCGATGGCAGCGAGCTGACCATCGCCATCGTCCAGGCGCGCTTCAATGACGCCATCACCTCGACCCTGGCCAGCGCCTGCCTGGCCGAGCTGTCGGTGCTCGGCGTGCCGACCGAAGCCATCCGCCACGTCACCGTGCCCGGTGCGCTGGAAGTGCCACTGGCCCTGCAGGCCCTGGCCGAGAGCAATGACTTCGACGCGCTGATCGCCCTGGGCTGCATCATCCGCGGCGAGACCTACCACTTCGAGCTGGTGGCCAACGAGAGTGGCG
>NZ_JBFULE010001472.1:0-699 GCF_056400485.1 Roseateles sp. P5_B10 | reverse complement strand
AGCAGATGGCGACGAAAAACGCACGATCAAGGCGCGAAATCGCCGAATTCGGCCTATTTTGCAGCCCCTTAGCCGTCTGAGAGGGTGGTTACGACAGCGCGTCGATGTCGAGGTCGTTCAGGGCGCCCGACACGATGACGACCGGCACCGGGAAAGAGCCGACTAGCTTGGCCATCATAGTGACGATCGGGCCGGGACCTTCCGCGCCGGCCGATGCAGCCAGCACCAGCATGGAAATATCGACGTCCTTGTYGATCACGTCGAGGATCTGCTCGGTGGGGTCGCCCTCGCGGATCACGCGTTCGGGCGTGATCGCAGCAATACCGTTGGCGCGGCCGGAGGCGCGGTCCAGCGCGGCATTAGCGCCTTCTTCCGCTTCGGCGCGCATGATGTCGGCAACGCCGAGCCATTGCTGGTTGCGATCCTCGGTCTCGATGATGCGCAGCATCACTACACCACCGCCGACGCGGATGGCCCAGCGGCTGGCGTAATACACCGCGCGATCCCATTCCTCGCTGTCATCGACGACCACGAGACATTTCGGCTTGTGGCCGCTTTCATAACTACGTCGCTGGGTGCTCATGCATGTCCCGATGCTGTGGCGCGTATGATGCGCCAGAATGTGAGCGGCTTGGCAATGACGTCATGCTGCCACGGCGCAGCCGCGTTCGACAAGCGCGACGCAGAGAGCATCTGCGT
>NZ_JBFULE010001471.1:0-700 GCF_056400485.1 Roseateles sp. P5_B10 | reverse complement strand
CCCCCTGGTCGTCTGGCAGACGGGCTCAGGCACGCAGACCAACATGAACGTCAACGAGGTGCTGGCCAACCGCGCCAGCGAGCTGCTGGGCGGCGAGCGGGGCGAGGGGCGGCTGGTGCATCCCAATGACGACGTGAACCGCAGCCAGAGCAGCAACGACGTCTTCCCGACCGCCATGCATGTCGCCGCCGTGCAGGCCTTGCAGGAGCGCCTGCTGCCGCCGCTGCGCGCGCTGCGCACGACGCTGCAGCAGAAGGCCGAGGCTTTCGATGACATCGTCAAGATCGGCCGCACCCATCTGCAGGACGCCACGCCGCTGACGCTGGGGCAGGAGATCTCGGGCTGGGTGGCGCAGCTGAACCACGGTGAGCGGCATGTGCTGGCGGCGCTGCCGCATCTCTACGAACTGGCTCTGGGCGGCACGGCGGTAGGCACCGGGCTGAACGCGCCCAAGGGCTATGCCGAGCAGGTCGCGGCGGAGCTGGCGCGACTGACGGGCCATGACTTCGTCACGGCGCCGAACAAGTTCGAGGCCATGGCCTCCTGCGACGCCCTCGTCCACGCCCACGGCGCATTGAAGACGCTGGCCGCCAGCCTGACCAAGATCGCCAACGACGTGCGCTGGCTGGCCAGCGGCCCGCGCAGCGGCATTGGCGAGATCAGCATCCCGGAGAACGAGCCGGGCTCGTCCATCATGCCC
>NZ_JBFULE010001470.1:0-700 GCF_056400485.1 Roseateles sp. P5_B10 | reverse complement strand
GTGTTGTTGATGGTGGTGGGCTTGCCGTACAGGCCGAAGCTGGCCGGGAACGGCGGCTTGAAGCGCGGCTGGCCCTTCTTGCCTTCCAGCGACTCCAGCAGCGCGGTTTCCTCGCCGCAGATATAGGCGCCGAAGCCATGGTGGCCGTGCAGCTGGAAGCTGTAGTCCGAGCCCATGATCTTGTCGCCGAGGTAACCAGCGGCGCGGGCTTCTTCCAGGGCCGCTTCGAAGCGCTCGTAGACCTCGAAGATCTCGCCGTGGATGTAGTTGTAGCCGACCTTGATGCCCATCGCGTAGGCGGCGATGGCCATGCCCTCGATGACCTGATGCGGGTTGAACATCAGCAGGTCGCGGTCCTTGCAGGTGCCCGGCTCGCCTTCGTCGGAATTGCAGACGAGGTATTTCTGGCCCGGGAACTGTCGGGGCATGAAGCTCCACTTCAGGCCGGTCGGGAAGCCTGCGCCGCCACGGCCGCGCAGGGCCGAGGTCTTCACTTCGGCAATGACTTGATCGGCTGTCAGGCCTTCGCCACCGTCCTTGCCGAGGATCTTGCGCAGGGCTGCATAGCCACCGCGGGCTTCATAGTCCTTGATTGACCAGTTCTTGCCGTCCAGGTCCGCGTAGATCTGCGGAGCGATGTGGCGGCCGTGGAAACAGGTCTCGGCGCCGGTGGCTTGGAATTTGGAAAGGTCCAGCATCG
>NZ_JBFULE010001469.1:0-702 GCF_056400485.1 Roseateles sp. P5_B10 | reverse complement strand
CGTCGGAGGCGTGAATGGTGTCACGGAACTTGACCCAATCGGCCGGCGGCGTGGCTTCCAGGTCCTGATTGAAGAATGACAGGTCGTGCAGCGTGATGACGTTCAGCTTCAGCGACGACGGCGCCAGCTTGGCGAATGCATTCGCAACCTTGAGTGAGAATGACTGTTTGCGGAGGCTGCCGACAATGACGGCAACGCTGTAGGTGGCCATGAGATATCCCCTGAATAACTGCTTCCAAAAAGCGCGGAGCGCATCTGGAACCTGTCACCTATCCCGACAAAAGATGCAAGTGCATGGATTGCTTTTGACTGCCGCAATCGGGCCAGACCGGCACGTCCGCCTCGCCCGCCAAAACACATCTTCGTTATGCTAATATCGCTCAAATGGATGACGCGCGCAGCGCCGCTGCGATCGAACCAGCGGAGAGTACTGCGCGACAAACCACGTAAGACAAACCACGCACGCCAGTCCCGACTGATCTGCGACGTCTGGCCAGGCTGCTCGAATTCGACCGTCGCAATATGCGGGGCTTCCGATGCGCAACCTTGGTCTTGTGGCTTCCGTAGTCTTCGCGTTGAGCTTGCTCAATCAGTCGGCCTTCGCCGACAAACGCGTCGCACTGGTGATCGGCAACTCGGCCTACCAGAACGTGATCAAGCTCGCCAATCCGGCCAACGACGCCGCGGCGATGACCGAAACCT
>NZ_JBFULE010001468.1:0-702 GCF_056400485.1 Roseateles sp. P5_B10 | reverse complement strand
GCGTAGACCTCCTTGGTCAGCTGCTGGCTTTTCTTGGAGAGGCGATCGATCTCCTCGGAGATGTCGACCGCAGACTCGCTCTGCACATAGCGCAGTTCTTCGATCTTGGTCTCGAGCTCGGCGATGGGCTGCTCGAATTCCAGAAAATGTTTTTTGCTCAATGGATCCCCTCGTCCGGTGAGTACGCCGGCTGATCCCTTGACGGGTGTCTGTCGGCTTTGGAGCGTCCCGGCGTGCGGCCCGCTCTGGGTGGTTGAACAATGACCTCAATAGTCCACAGGCAGCGGGTCGAGGCTGCGCCAAATGTACCAAACCGCTACCGAACGGTAGGGTGCCCAGGCGTCGCCGACTTCGCGCGCCTCGGCGCGGGAGACAGGTTCGCCCGAAAAGTAATTCTGGCTGATGCCCTTCAACAAGCCGATGTCATCCAGGGGCATCACATTGGGGCGCATCAAGTGAAAAATCAAGAACATCTCGGCCGTCCACCGGCCGATGCCACGAATGGCAACGAGCTCTTCGATGATGGCTTCGTCGTCCATCTGCGCCCATTGGCGCACATGAACCTGGCCAGTGTCGAAATGTTCCGCCAGGTCGCGCAGGTATTCGACCTTGCGGGCGGACAGGCCGGCAGCGCGCTGCTCATCCACACCCAGGCCCAGCACGGCGGTCGGCTGGAATTTGGTCATCAGCGCGATCCAGCGG
>NZ_JBFULE010001467.1:0-703 GCF_056400485.1 Roseateles sp. P5_B10 | reverse complement strand
CGTTCTGTCTGACAGAACTATTGTTCTATTATATCAACATATGATTGGATGCCGCGCAAGTGAGGCTGAGTCAACCGCTTCCGACGACCAAGAAAGTGCACTTCGACATGACCTATCCCAACATCGAGCTTTACGTGGACGGACACTGGCGCCGGGCCTCCGGCACGCCGATCATCAATCCCGCCGACGAGAGCGTACTAGGGACGGTGCCGCATGCGACGAAAGCCGATCTCGACGATGCGCTCGATGCGGCGGTGCGCGGCTTCAATGTTTGGCGCAAGACGGCACCGAACGCGCGCGCGCAAATCATTCTGAAGGCTGCGACGTTGATCCGCTCGCGCGTCGACGAGATGGCGACGGCGATGGTGCTGGAGCAAGGCAAGCCGCTCGATCAGGCGAAGCTCGAAATCCTGCGCGGCTGCGAGATCATCGAATGGGATGCAACCGAAGGCATGCGCGTGTATGGCCGCGTGATCTCGGCCGGTCCCGGTCTGCAGCATACGGTGTACCGCCAGCCGATCGGCCCGGTGGCGGCCTTCTCGCCGTGGAATTTCCCAATGAGCTCACCGGCGCGCAAGGTGGCCGGCGCGCTGTCGTCGGGCTGTTCGATCATCCTGAAAGCTTCGGAAGAAACCCCGGCCGGCGCGCTGCAGCTGGCGCGCGCGTTCCATGATGCAGGCTTGCCCGCGGGCGTACTCAATCT
>NZ_JBFULE010001466.1:0-703 GCF_056400485.1 Roseateles sp. P5_B10 | reverse complement strand
GAAGATCCGTGCGGCCATGCATCTCGATACTGTTTTCACATTCGCCGACCGCGACTGCGTATTGCTCGCGCCGGATTTCATGAACCAGACACGTACCTATTCCTATCGTCCGAGCGATCATCCGAGTGGGGTTGAGTTGCATGCGGAGAAGAAGTCATTTGTCGGCGTCGTCGAGGAAGCACTGGGCCTCAAGAAGCTGCGGGTGGTCGAAGCTGGTGGCAGTGACTATCAGCGGGAGCGGACTCAATGGGACAGCGGCGCAAATCTCGTTTGCGCATCGCCGGGTGACGTCTATGCTTACGATCGCAACACCTACACCAACACGCTGCTTCGCAAGGAAGGCATCGAGGTGATTACGATTGTCGGCGCGGAACTCGGTCGCGGCCGTGGTGGCGGTCACTGTATGACTTGTCCGATCATTCGCGATGCCGTGGACTACTAGCACTATCGGCCATTCTCCGCTCGGGGGAGCGAGATCATGAGGCTGCTACTATCGAAGCCAGCACCATCGACCGACGGAGAGTAATTGTCTGGGGAGTGTGCAATGCGCGGATCCGGAATTGTTATGGCAGCGACAAGCTTCCTTTATGCCAGCGGGGCAATAGCTGCCGACATCGACCTGACTGAGCTCAAAACGGTTGAGTATACGTCGATGAGCCCGACATGGAGTGTTGTTGGATCCCTGTCCCCCACCTACACGGCC
>NZ_JBFULE010001465.1:0-704 GCF_056400485.1 Roseateles sp. P5_B10 | reverse complement strand
CGGGCCGTCCCAAGCAAGCTCGCTCCCGCCTGGCGGGAGTGAGCCCGGACATGGGATGCCCTGTGGGCATCCCGTGCCTGGCGAACGCCTGGCCGCGCTGTCGGTCAGGCAAGGCCGCAGGCCGAAGGGTGCACCTATGAACACGCCTCGCCATGCGCCGCTGTTGATCGTCGAAGACGATCTGGCCCTGCAGAAGCAGCTCAAGTGGTCGCTGGACCGCTTCGAATCGGTCACGGCCGATGACGTCCCCAGCGCGGTGCTGCAGTTCCGCCGTCACAACCCGGCGGTGGTCACGATGGATCTCGGCCTGCCGCCCGATCGGGACTCGGTGTCCGAGGGCTTCAGATGCCTGGAGAAGCTGCTGGAGCTCGACCCCGGCGTGAAGGTCATCGTGCTGACCGGCCAGAACGACCAAGGCAATGCGCTGCGCGCCATCCGCATGGGCGCCTACGACTTCCTCGCCAAGCCCGTCGATCCCGACGTGCTCAGCCTGACCGTCGAGCGCGCCTACCGGCTCTATGAGCTGCAGCAGGAGAACCGTCGCCTGCAGACGCAGCAAAGCAGCGACGTCTTCTCGGGCCTCATCACGCGCGACCCCGGCATGCAGCGCGTCTGCCGCATGATCGAGAAGGTGGCCCCCAGCGACGCCACCGTGCTGCTGCTTGGCGAAAGCGGCACCGGCAAGGAAGTGCTCGCCCAGGGCC
>NZ_JBFULE010001464.1:0-707 GCF_056400485.1 Roseateles sp. P5_B10 | reverse complement strand
CCTATCTGCACTACGCAGAGAACCAGTCGGACGTGATGCGCATCATCCTGTTCTGCGACGTCGAGCGGCCGCTCAACAACCCGGTGGCGCGCTGGTTCAACCATTTCATCAGCCACACGCTGATCCGCGCCGCAGCCGCCCCCAACTCGGACACCGACAAGACCGGCGGCATCAACAGGCTGTTCGGCTACGTGCAGCAGGTGCGCCTGTTCGGCAAGCGCATCAAGGCAAGGAGCCGCTTCGCCTACTACGGCTTGCAGTGGCTGATTTTTGGCGGCTTGTTCGTCTGGTGGCTGTTCTGAACCCATGCTCCGTCTGCGCCTGCTCGGTGGTTTTGAGATCGAGCGGGCCGGCCGCGTCGAGCTGACCCGCCTGCCCAGCCGCGCCAGCGTGCTGCTGCTGGCCCGCCTCGCGCTGGCGCCCAGGCGCCAGCATCCGCGCGAGGAACTTGTCGAGCTGCTGTGGCCGGGTGTCGAACTGGACGTCGGCCGCAACCGGTTGCGCCAGACCCTGTCCACGCTGCGCGCCCTGCTCGAAACCGACGAGGCGCCGCTCTTCAACGCCGACCGCCTGCAGGTCTCGCTGTTGCCCGGTTCGCTCTCGTCCGACGTGCAGGACTTCGAGGCGACTCGCAACCCGTCCCACTATGGCGGTGAGCTGCTGCCTGGCTATTTCGACGACTGGGTCGTCGCCGAGCGGCATCGGCT
>NZ_JBFULE010001463.1:0-712 GCF_056400485.1 Roseateles sp. P5_B10 | reverse complement strand
ATCAAGGCCTTCTCGGAGACGGATTTCAGCGAGGACCTGAAGAGCATCGCTGTGCCAACGCTCATCCTGCACGGCGACGATGATCAGATCGTGCCTATCGCGGATTCCGCTCTTCTGTCGGCGAAACTTCTGAAAAACAGCACACTCAAAATCTACGAGAAGCTACCTCACGGCATGTGCACGACCCACGCCGACATCATCAATGCCGAGATTTTGTCCTTCGTAACGGCCTAAAGTCTTCGCTTAACCGACCGCGTCACCGAAAGCCAAGCTCAGTTGCTCTCAAAGTGCGGCAACGGTGACGCGCGTCTGCTCCACCAAACGTTACATTAAATGGACCTGTTTGTCTGATACGGTACTGKGCAAAYGGAGGAGCTTGACGATGAACARYGAGGACCGSGAAATGAAAGGCTCCGATCTGCTGGTGGCAGCYCTCGAAAACGAGGGCGTCGACCGCATCTTTGGCGTCCCCGGCGAGGAGAACCTCGACGTCGTCGAGAGCTTGCGCAAGTCTTCCATCGAGCTGGTCGTCACKCGTCACGAGCAGCCYGCSGCCTTCATGGCWGCGACCCACGGGCGCCTCACAGGGAGGCCAGGTGTCGCGCTCAGCACTTTGGGGCCCGGAGCCCTGAACCTTTCTACAGGGGCTGCCTATGGGCTCCTGGGGGGCATGCCGATGGTCCTGATCACTGGCCAGAAGGCGATCCACGCC
>NZ_JBFULE010001462.1:0-715 GCF_056400485.1 Roseateles sp. P5_B10 | reverse complement strand
CAACCGGGCTGCACGCTGCAGGCCGCCGAGATCTGCGAAATCCGCCATCYGACGGCGATACGGTACCAACGCGTCGGTCAGCGTTGCTGTATGACCTTTCCCGTCCTTCACCACAAAAGCACGATCGCCTTGAATGGCAGCGATGGCCGAAAGCGTGCGGACCTGCCGCAACCGTTTGCCCGGACTGAACGGGAGATCCAGCCGCGCCGGATTCGCCCGGTCCACAATGTTGATATCGTGATTTCCGGGCAGCACGAACATGCGCGCGACGAGGTCCGGATAGCGCGACAGGATGTCCAGAAACTCTGCCCATTCGGTCGCCCGTCCGGCATCGGTCATATCGCCGCTGATCAGCACATGGTCGAGCGGATCAACGGCGTGAATGGCGGCCAGCCGCGCCATCACCTGCTGCAGACGCTCATTTCCCCGCGCCCCGGCGCGCCCGCTTTCAATGCGAAAACCGTAACGTTCGCCAACCACATGAAGGTCCGACAAATGAGCCACACGCCAGATCCTGGCGTGTGACGGGGCTGTATCGAAGGCGACGAGATCAACAGGCTGCGCCATACGGGCATCGGCCAGACCCCAGACAAGCGATGCGCCGGCGAGGTAGCCGCATATCAAGACTGCGGCATTTGCTAGCGTCGGAATGATCAAACGATGAGGAACACCAAGATCTTCCAGACTCCCTGTCCAGCGCGAGGCTGGCCACGCC
>NZ_JBFULE010001461.1:0-716 GCF_056400485.1 Roseateles sp. P5_B10 | reverse complement strand
GTGGWAGCGCGTGCGCGAGCTCGGCGTCCGCTGGCATTGCGGCGCGCTGGTTGAAGGCTTCGAGCAGGACGAGGCCGGCGTCACCTTGCGTTTGTCCGGCGGAGCCAAGGCTCGCCATGCCGCGCTGATCCTCGCCAACGGCAGCTTCTCCAGGCTGCGCGAAGGCATGAAGGTCAGCCAGCATGCGCGCGCCTTCCCCTGGGGCGCCGTCTGGACCGTGCTGCCGGCGCCGCCTGGTTTCCCTCAGATCGAGCTGCGCCAGCGCTTCCGGTCGGCGTCGCAGATGATCGGCCTGATGCCGGTCGGCAGGGCCGATCACGCCGATGGCGCACGAGGCATCAACCTGTTCTGGAGTCTGCCCGTCGCCGAACTTGAAGGTTGGCGCGAGCGCGTTGGGCTGGATCGCATCAAGCAGCAGATGGCCGAGCTCTTTCCCGACGTCTTGCCGCTGCTGGCCGGCCTGCGCGATGCCGGGCAGTTGCGTGAAGCCCGCTACGCCGATGTCCACATGGCGCGCTGGCATGACGGCCGCGTGCTGGCCATTGGTGACTGCGCCCATGGCATGAGCCCGCAGCTAGGGCAGGGCGCCAACATGGCGCTGATCGATGCGCACGAGCTGGCGAGCGAGGTCGGTGGCGACTGGCCCGGCGTGTTCGAGCGCTACGGCCGCCGCCGCCGCGCCCACCTGCGCTTCTACGGTCAGGCCAGCAAGGGCC
>NZ_JBFULE010001460.1:0-716 GCF_056400485.1 Roseateles sp. P5_B10 | reverse complement strand
GTATAACCCAAATGGCCGAGCTCGCCAGGCGCCCAGCACACGGCTTGAGATCGGAGCCAGGACGCTTCCAGCGCTAAAATCTCGATCGCAATACCGGCCCCTCGCAATACGCGAAATCCGGACCTCTGCGTCAAATCCTTCGAAGAAATCCGGCGCCTGGAAGCATCGGGCGTGTCAGTGATCTGCAACCACGGCCGCACCAATGGCAGACCCTCCGCAAGGGACCCGCTTTTACGAATGAATGTCCGCTTTGCGCCATTAGTGGTCATTCAAAGATCAACGAGAAAAGCGGCACCGTCCGTGTGCTTGCTATAATATATGAGTGGTGGAGCGAATGAACACGCCGAACCACAGCCAGTTACCACCCGGAGGCTCCGTTAGCCATTCATCAACCACGGCGACGCAGCCTGCTGCCACACGGCGGGGTGCAGATCATCCGGAACCGTCAACCGCATAGGGGATCCACCCGATGGTGAGACCCGACGGCTTCTTGCCATTCGCGAAATTGCCCGCCAGTGTCGGTCGACCGGTGCTGATTTAGACTTTCGTGAAATCGGGCTTTCGCTTCTCTATAAAGGCGGAGAAGGCCTCGCGAGCTTCCGCGCTCTGAAGCCGCTCTTTGAAAAGAGCGCTCTCCTCCGCGATCCTTTCGACCATCTCCTGCTGCTCCCGCATCAAAAGCTTTGTATGGCGAAGTGCGCCCGTCGGACGCTGCG
>NZ_JBFULE010001459.1:0-722 GCF_056400485.1 Roseateles sp. P5_B10 | reverse complement strand
GGATACGCCCGGGCCGCGCATCGTCGTCTTCGAGGTGGGCGGCGTCATCGACCTGGCGGGCAAGAGCTGGAAGCTGCGCGAAGGAAAGATCACCATCGCCGGCCAGACGGCGCCCGACCCCGGTATCACGCTGGTCAAGGGCGAACTGGAAGTGTTTGCCAAGGACGTCATCCTGCAGCACATCAGCATCCGCCCCGGCGCCTTCGGGCGGGCCAAGCGCAGCGGCAACGACCATGACGGCTTCTCCACCGGTGACGGCGCCGAGCGCGTCATCGTCGACCATTGCAGCTTCTCCTGGGCAACGGACGAAAACCTCTCCGTCGGCGGCCATCGCTTCGAGGGCGCCACCCCCGACGACTGGCGCGCCCACACCTCGCATGCCATCACCTACAGCCACAACCTCATCTACGAGGGGCTGAACGAGGCCGTGCACATCAAGGGCGAGCACAGCAAGGGCTCGCTGATCCACGACAACGCCACGCAGATCCTGCTGCTGGGCAACGTCTATGCGTCCAACCGCGAGCGCAACGCGCTGTTCAAGGGCGGCGTCTGGGGCGCCATGGTCAACAACCTGATCTACAACCCCGGCTGGCGGGCGGTGCACTACAACCTGATCGCCCACGAATGGGTGGGCCGGCCTTACCAGGTCGGCAAGATCACGCTGGCCGGCAACGTCTACCGCGCCGGTCCTGGCACGGCGCTCAACCTGCCCTTCTTCACAC
>NZ_JBFULE010001458.1:0-723 GCF_056400485.1 Roseateles sp. P5_B10 | reverse complement strand
TCCCGAGCGTGAAGCTGCTCCGATGCCGGCCGCTGACCACACGCCGCCCGCCGCAGAGTAATTGCGAGAGCGATGAAAGCCATCGCGATCACCCGCCCCGGCGGGCCCGAGGTGCTGGAGCTGGCCGAACGGCCGGATCCAGTCGCGGGCCCGGGTGAGTGCCTGATCCGCGTCGCAGCTTCGGGCATCAACCGCCCGGATGTGCTGCAGCGCAAGGGTGCCTACCCGCCGCCGCCGGGTGCGAGCGATCTGCCGGGGTTGGAAGTTGCGGGCGAGATCGTCGCTGGTGACTCCGAGGCTCTGGCGGCGCATGGCTTCAAGTTGGGCGACAAGGTCTGCGCGCTGGTCAATGGCGGCGGCTATGCCGAGCTGTGCACGGCGCCGATCGGGCAATGCCTGCCGGTGCCCAAGGGTTGGACGCTGGCTCAGGCCGCGACGCTGCCCGAGACCTGCTTTACCGTCTGGGCCAATGTGTTCGACCGCGCTGCATGGCAGCCGGGCGAGACGCTGTTGATCCACGGCGGCAGCAGCGGCATCGGCGTGACCGCCATCCAGATCGCCAAGGCGCTGGGTGCCCGGGTGCTGGTGACGGTCGGCAGCGCCGAGAAGGCCGAGGCTTGCAAGGCGCTGGGTGCTGACGTCGTGATCAACTACCGCGAGCAGGATTTCGTCGTTGAAGCCAAGGCCGCCACCGGCGGCCGCGGTGTTGACGTGATCCTGGAC
>NZ_JBFULE010001457.1:0-723 GCF_056400485.1 Roseateles sp. P5_B10 | reverse complement strand
TCCTTGAGCACGACGCTGAACTTGCCGCCAGTGGCCTCGGGGCCGAGAACGAAGCGCAGGCCGGTCTGCGGCTGGCGCAGCCAGTTGGCCGGCTCCGTGAAGACGGCCACCATCAGGGTGGCGCCCTGCAGGCGGCTCGTGTCCAGGCCCTCGACTTCGAGGGTGACGTCTGCCGCCTGGCTGCACAGCGGCAGCAGGGCAAACAGGGCGGAGGCAAGGGCTTGGTGTTTCATCGCGATCTCCAGGGTTCAGCAGTGGGATGGCTGAATGTTGGAGATCGCCCCGCCGCGGCGCGAGCGCGCTGCGACAGGTGGGCGCCGGGCGGCGCGAGTGGACTTAACCCCGGCGCTTCTGGACGGCTGCAGCCAGCTCGCGCAGCAGCGGCTCGGTCTGGCTCCAGCCCAGGCAGGCGTCGGTGATGGACACGCCGGGCTTCAAGTCGGCCTTGGTCTGACCCTCGGCCAGGTCCTGCCGACCAGGCTGCAGATGGCTTTCGATCATGACGCCGGTGATGCGCTGGTCGCCGCCCGCGATCKGACCCGCGACGTCATGGCCGACATCGACCTGGCGCTCGTACTTCTTGCTGGAGTTGGCGTGCGAGAAGTCGATCATGACCTGCTCGCGCAGGCCCGAGGTCTTGAGCGCATCGCAGGCAGCGTTGACGGACGCCGCGTCGTAGTTGGGCGCCTTGCCGCCGCGCAGGATGACGTGGCAGTCCTCGTT
>NZ_JBFULE010001456.1:0-723 GCF_056400485.1 Roseateles sp. P5_B10 | reverse complement strand
GCTGCCCTCGCTGGACAGCTTGGCCACGCCGGCGTCGGCGCTGACGCCGAGCTTGGTGCGCCGCACCGGCCCGGTCACGGCCGAGGGTGCCGCTCCGCGCGCCGCCCCGGTGCGGCCATACAGATTGCGCAGCACGGTCGCCACGCCAGGAATGGATACCTGCTTGCCGGCGCGATTCATCTTGAAGTCGGCGGCCCAGGCATAGCGCAGCGGGAACACCTGCACCTCGGCACGGTCGTCGCGTGCCGCGCGCTGGTCGATCAGCCGCACGGTCTGGCGCACCAGCTCCACATAGCGCTTGGGACCGGAGACGTAGACGTTGCCATCCGCCTCGCTGATCTGCAGCGGATAGCGGGCGTCGGCGATCTTGAGCCGGGCCAGCGTGTCGGCGATGCGCTGCGCGTTCTTGCCGGCGATGGTGAACACCTCGCTGCGCGTGTCGGCGGCCGGATCGACGAACAGGAAGGCGCCGTCGTAATACCAGGTCAGCCCGTTGGCCGCGCAGATATTGCTCAGCACCATCTGCACCGCACCGGGCTGGCTGCCGGTGATGGCGAAGCGGCCGCTGATGGTGCCGCCGACCTTGCCGTCGATGACCGCCGTGACGCCCTGCGACGCCGCCAGCTCGCGCAGGAAGTCGCCCACCGGCTTCTCGTTGGCTTCCATGCGGAAGGGCCGGCCGTTGCGCGGCAGGTCGGCCGCCCTGGCGGGGCTGGCCAGCAA
>NZ_JBFULE010001455.1:0-724 GCF_056400485.1 Roseateles sp. P5_B10 | reverse complement strand
ATCCGCTGCTGCGCACGGCAGGCGGCGAGGCCCATTTCGCCTTCTTCTCGGTGATGGGCCAGCTCGTCTTCGGCCTGGCGTCCTTCCTCAGCCCCTGGGCCTTCCAGCTGCTGATGGAGAGGCCCGGCGCGGCCGGCAGTTCCCTGGTGTGGGTCGCCTTCTACTGGATCTTCACGGCCGGCTTCGTCGCCCTCATCCTCGCCAACCAGACCCTGCCCCTGCCCCAGGTCGAGCTCAAGGACGACGAGCGCGCCGGCGGCTGGGCGGCCTACAAGGAGCTGCTGGCGCGGCGTGATGTGCGCCTCTTCTTCCTGGGCATCCTGGCCTATGTCGGCACCGAGCAGGTGCTGGCCAACTGGATGTCGCAGTTCCTGGCCACCTATCACGGCTTCTCGGCCACGGCCGAGGGGGCGGACGCCGTCGCCCGCTTCTGGGGCCTGATGTCCGTCGGCTGCCTGCTCGGCCTGGTGCTGCTGAAGCTGCTGGACTCACGCGTCGTGCTGGCCGGCTTCACCGTGCTGGCCATGGGCTGCGTCGGCATCGCGCTGTTCGGCCCGGCGGCCGCCTCGCTGTGGGCCTTCCCGGCCTCGGGCTTTTGCCTGTCGGTGATGTTCTCCATCGTCTTCTCGCTGGGCCTGAACTCCGTACCCCGCCACCACGGCGCCTTCTCGGGCGTGCTGTGCACCGGCATCCTCGGCGGCGCCGYCGTGCCGCTGCTGGTGGG
>NZ_JBFULE010001454.1:0-724 GCF_056400485.1 Roseateles sp. P5_B10 | reverse complement strand
GGGTAGAACAGGATGCTGTTCAGTTCCTTGAACACCGGGAGAACCGACTTGCGCGACACCGAGGTCCAGCAGCCGAACACGACGGCAACCTTGTCCTTGGTGATCAGCTCGCGCGCCTTCTCGGCGAACAGCGGCCAGTTAGAGGCGGGATCGACCACGACGGCTTCGAGCTTCTTGCCGTTCACGCCGCCCTTCTTGTTCTGCTGATCGATCATGAACAGCACGGTGTCTTTCAGCGTGGTCTCGGAAATTGCCATGGTGCCCGACAGCGAATGCAGGACGCCGACCTTGATGGTGTCGTCTGCGGCTTTGGCCGGCGAAAATGCCGACAGGCCCAGAGCCAGACCCGTTGCCGCGGCCATCAGGCTGCGCCGTGAGATCGGCTTGGCTATAGCGTGAGTCAAATTGGTAATCATGTGCGGTCTCTCCCTGACGCAGACGAAATCAATGCGGAACGGCCCCACGGCCGGCGCGTTAAGGAGATCGCAAGAAGTGTGCCAGCCCCGGAACACACGTTAAGTGATTGGGATTGTTCGCGTGTTTCCGATTTTCGGAAAGCGCCGAGGCTTTCCTGTTTATTTCTTGTGCAGAAAAATTGATCATGCACACGGCAAACAGCTTAAATAATCGCCAAAAATCGCCTCATGTCTAAATTTCATGCAGCGGTATTTTGTCGCTGGTTTTAACCCTCGCGCCGATTGACCTTGAATCCGCCGCCTTGCTG
>NZ_JBFULE010001453.1:0-726 GCF_056400485.1 Roseateles sp. P5_B10 | reverse complement strand
GATATTGCCGACGCCGTAGCTGACGATGGTGATCATCGAATGATGGCCCTTTGCACGCCGAGCGCGCGCAGCACCCGGGTGCCGAGATCGATGATGGCCATGTCGTTGGCGTAGTCCTTGTACGTCTTGGGCTCGCCGCGGTGCAGCGCCTGCAACTCGGCGACGGTCAGGCCGAGCTTGGTGGCGATGTATTCGAAGTCATGCGCCAGCGTTTCCTCGTCATAGGCGGGGATGGCGATCTTGGCGAGCGCGTCCTCTCGCTTGAGCTGGCCGGTCAGGATCAGGCTGGAGAAATGCGCGCGGCGCTTGTCGTAGCCGAACTTGCTGGGCAGCCAGTAGCCCTCGTAGAAGCGCGTGAAGCGCGACTCGTAGTGCTTGTGCGCGTACTTCTGCCAGCCGAACTTGTCCACCAGTTCGTCCATGGCCGCTTCCTTGTAGAAGGGCACGCAGTTCAGCGGCTTGACGACCTGCACGCCCTTGAAGAAGCGGTAGTAGATCTTGAAGCGGAAGATGCCCGCGAGCGGGAACTTCTTCAGCGGCCGCGTGCCGAAACGGCGGTGGATGTCCTTGAGCTGGCGCACGTCGGACGCGTGGTAATGCCACTCCAGCGGCTCGCGAACGCACTCGGTCGAGTAGTTGGCACCGGTCAGGATGTATTTCGCGTTGTTCTTGGCCGCGAAGTTGTAGAGGCCCGCGAAAAAGGCGTGGTCCTGCGGCGTGTCCAGG
>NZ_JBFULE010001452.1:0-728 GCF_056400485.1 Roseateles sp. P5_B10 | reverse complement strand
GCCCTGAAGTCTGCGCCTGACATGTCGCGCGCACTGGCGCGGCTTTCGGTCGGTCGCGGTGGTCCGCGCGATCTCGCCTGTCTGCGTGATGGTGTGCTTGCCGCCGATCAGGTGCTGACGCGCCTCGGCGCCATCGACAACCTGCCGGCGGATATCACCGCCGCCATGACCGGCCTGCGCCGGCCATCTCGCGAACTCGCCGCGACCTTTGCGCGGGCGCTGGCCGACGATCTTCCGCTGTTGAAGCGCGATGGTGGTTTCGTGCGCGAAGGCTTCGAAGCTGCGCTCGACGAGACCCGCAATCTGCGCGACGCCTCGCGCCTCGTGGTCGCCGCGATGCAGGCACGCTATGCCGATGACACCGGCGTGAAGGGCCTCAAGATCCGTCACAACAATGTGCTCGGCTATTTCGTCGAAGTCACCGCGCAGCACGGCGACAAGCTGATGCAGGCGCCACTGAACGCGACCTTCATCCATCGCCAGACACTGGCCGGGCAGGTGCGCTTCACCACGTCTGAACTGGGCGAGATCGAAGCTAAGATCGCCAATGCCGGCGACCGTGCGCTTGGGCTGGAACTGGAAATCTTCGAGCGGCTGTCCGCGATGGTCGCCGAGGCGTCGGAAGATCTGCGCGCTGCCGCCCATGCCTTCGCACTGCTGGATGTGGCGACGGCGCTGGCAAAGCTGGCGGTCGATGACAACTACGTCCGCCCGGACGTCGACAACTC
>NZ_JBFULE010001451.1:0-729 GCF_056400485.1 Roseateles sp. P5_B10 | reverse complement strand
GTGTAAATTAGGGCGTCATTAGTGATGCTTATGCACGCGCTCCCGATTGTTGTGACGAACAACGCGATATCAACCACACTCGTGCAGGCTCAGAGCTTCATAGGCTGAGCCATTGTAATGAGCGTTCTCGAAGACCTCACCGATGCGACCACGTCGGAACTGTCCGACGAACTGATCTTCCAGATCGCCTCGGCTTCCAGCCCCGAGCAGCGCAAATACGCGGCTGACCTTTTCCGGCATTTCGCCAAACAGCTCGAATTCGAGTCCTATCGGCGCGGGCAGCAGAGCATGGCTGTTCCACAGCTTCCGTCGCCGGCCATGATTATCGATGCGACGCCCGGCCAGGGCGAAGCGCCCACGATCCAGCCATCAGATGACCCCGGCGATGACCCGTCCGTCGGTCTGATCCCGCCGGTGCGCTGGCAGGATTGACCGCGGCGCGACAGTTTTACGTCAGATCCGTTGCTTCCTACCGATTGGCTTAACCATTCGCAGGCCAAATGAGTCGCGAGTGATTCGAGCGTTGCAATCGTGAAGAGCGGGCGTCCCAGTGAGTGTAGTAATCCCATTCCCCATGCGCGTAGCGGCCCCCCAGGCCGATGAGTGTGAAATCGATCTGCTGAGCGCCGTCGATCTGGCGATCCGCGATCTCCGCGAAATCTCCCAGACCGCCAACGACATCGCGCAGGCACGTGCGCGTGAATGCCTGGCCATGCTGGAAAGCGCCTA
>NZ_JBFULE010001450.1:0-730 GCF_056400485.1 Roseateles sp. P5_B10 | reverse complement strand
GGGTTTCGCCCGCGGCCACGTACTGATCGCCCTTCAGCGGCTCGTCATCCTGTGCGGCAGCATCTCCCTCATGGCGCGGCAGATACAGTTTCACGGCCGTCCCGATATCGAGCCTGCTGTCGATGCTGACATGTCCATTGGACTGACGCGCGAAGCCGTAGATCATCGACAGGCCGAGGCCCGTGCCCTGCCCGATCGGCTTTGTCGTGAAAAACGGATCGAAGGCGCGCGCCACGACCTCCGGGCTCATGCCGGTTCCGCTGTCGCTGACGCTGATACAGATATAGTCACCAGGCGTCAGAGCCGGCGCATTGGCATTGATGGCATCGACGCGCACATTCTGTGTCGCGATCTTCAAGTGCCCACCATCMGGCATCGCGTCGCGCGCATTGATCGCCAGATTGAGCAACGCGCTCTCCAACTGGTTCGGATCGCACAGTGTGCACCACAGATCAGGCGCCGCCGCGATATCGAGATCCAGCGTCTCGCCAATGGTCCGGCGCAATAGATCCTCCAGCGAGACGATCAGCACATTGGCATCGACACTTTTCGGAATCAGCGGCTGCCGCCGCGCGAAGGCCAGCAACCGGTGCGTCAGCGCCGCCGCACGATTGGCCGAGGTCATCGCAGCGTCGATATAGCGCGCGATATTGTCAGTGCGGCCCTGACCGAGCCGTGTCTGCATCAGGTCGAGCGAGCCGACGATGCCGGTGAGCAGGTTGTTGAAGTC
>NZ_JBFULE010001449.1:0-732 GCF_056400485.1 Roseateles sp. P5_B10 | reverse complement strand
GTCATCACCAGCGTGGACACCAGATTGAAGGCGGCCACCGCGACGATCAGCGTCAGGATGATGCTCATCAGGCGCTTCTCGATCTGCACGGCGTCGAACCAGTTGGCGTTGGAACGCGTCCAGTCACGCACCAGGATGTCCGGGCCCATGGCGCCCTTGAGTTCGGCTGCCACGCGGCGGGCGTCGTGCACGTCACGCAGCTTGAGCTGCACGCCGGTCGGGCCACCGGTGCGGTAGAGCTTGGCCGCGTCGTCGATGTGGATCAGGGCCAGGCCCGAGTCGTACTCGTAGTGGCCGGCGCTGAAGGTGCCGACCACATTGAAGCTCCTGTATCGCGGCGAGGCGCCCATCGGCGTGACCTGGGCGCCGGGCGCGACGACGGTGATTTTGTCGCCCACACCCACGCCCAACTGGCGTGCCAGCTCCGAGCCCAGCACGATGCTCCAGGCACCGGGCTGCAGCTGGGCGAAGACGCCGTCCTTGAGCTGTGCACCAAGGCCGGTGACCGTCGCTTCCTCGGCCGGCGAGATGCCACGGATGATGGCGCCGCGCATGTCCTCGCCGCGCGCGATCAGGCTCTGGCTGGCGACAAACGGCGCCGCACCCATCACCTCCGGGTTCTGCCTGGCCTTGGCCGCCGTGGCCTGCCAGTCCGGCAGCGCCTGGCCGGTGTACTCCAGCAGCTCAATGTGGGCGATGACGTTGAGCATGCGGTCGCGCACTTCCTTCTGG
>NZ_JBFULE010001448.1:0-733 GCF_056400485.1 Roseateles sp. P5_B10 | reverse complement strand
GATGGTCCGCAGCATCTCGCTGGACGCGCGCTACATGCTTTGGCAGATGAGCACGGTGGACAAGACGACGCGGCTGCTCGACGAGATGGGTGTGAAGTAAGCTAGCGCGTCCAATGCAAACCGGCCTCCAGGGGCCGGTTTTTCTTTGGCTTATTCCTTGGCCACCGCCTCCACCTGGATGCGCAGGTTCACATCCATCTTGAAGCCCCAGTCCTTGCCCGCGGTGAGGCCGAAGTCTTCGCGGTTGAACGAGCCCGAGGCGTCGGCACCACACCAGTCCCGCTTGAACATCGGGTGGGGCATGCACTTGAGCTGGTGGATGGCCAGCGTCATCGGCTTGGTCTTGCCGTTCAATGTCAGCTCGCCAACGAGCCGTGACGGCACGCCGCCTGTCGCGCCCTCGAAGCGGCCCTTGAAGCTGGCGCTGGCCGGGCTCTTCTCCAGGTTGAAGAAATCCTTGCCCTTGGCCCAGCCGTTCATGGCTTCCAGACCGAAGTCGATGCTGGCCAGGTCCATCTGCACGTCGACGCTGCCGCTGCCATTGGCCTTGTCGAAGACGATGGTGCCCGAGTTCTTCGTCAGCTTGCCGCGCCAGAAGGACATACCCATGTGGTCGGCCTCGAAGCTGGGGTAGGTGTGGGCCGGGTCGACGACATAGGTGGCGGGTGCGGCCTGGGCTAGCGTGGCGGCGAACAAGACGGGGAGCAGGGTCAGTCGGTTCATGGGAATCTCC
>NZ_JBFULE010001447.1:0-733 GCF_056400485.1 Roseateles sp. P5_B10 | reverse complement strand
GCCACAGGCCGACGACCTGGCTGTTGGTGCYCAGCGAGCGGGCTTCGTCATCCGTCAGGCTGGCGGCAAAACCGTTGAACACGGTCTTGTAGGTCGCCAGGACGGGCGCATTGCCGACCAAGGAGATCACATTGCTTTGCTGCTGGCTCAGATAGCTGATGTAGGCCTGCACGGCAGCGCTGCCGTACTTGAAGGTTTCACCGGCTGCCGGTTGGGTGGCGGCCAGGCCTGACACCGTGCCCTGGTAGGAGGCAGCGGGTTCGTCCTTGAGCTGGACGATGTAGGTCTTGCGATCCTGCGCAAAGGAGCTTGTGGCCAAACCTGAGAGCAGAACCAGCGTCGCCAGTGCGGCGGGCTTGAGTTTCATCTTCATCAAAGAGTCCTTTCGATGCAAACGGCGGATCAGACAGCGCGACGGCGGCTGGCCCGGAAGGCGGCAAGGCCGGCGACGCTCAGCAGAGCGAGGCTGGCGGGCTCGGGCACGTGCTCGATGACGACGTCATCCAGCGCGAACTGGGCTCGGTCGGTGCCAAAGGCCGTGCAGCTGCCGGTGGTGCCCGGCGTGGGGCAGGCGAAGCCGAAGGCGTAGACATAGTCCCACTCGGTGTTGCCGAAGGCGCCGGTGCTGTAGGTTCCGAAGTTCAGGTTGCCCGCCGCGTCCAGGCCGGTCAGCGCGAAGGTGGCGGTGGTCGACACGCCATTGCGCACACCTTGCAGGCGTACGAAGCCGGGG
>NZ_JBFULE010001446.1:0-734 GCF_056400485.1 Roseateles sp. P5_B10 | reverse complement strand
GGGCAGGGCTGGAAGATGCTGATGTCGGCGCTCGCCGCCGGTCGTGGCATCTCATTGCCGTCGCTGTCGGCGGCCGGTGCCGCCTATGCAGCGCGCACCACCGGCGCTTATGCGCGCATCCGCGAGCAGTTCAACATTTCGATCAGCAAATTCGAGGGCATCGAAGAGCCGTTGGCGCGCATCGCCGGCACGGCCTATCTGCTCGATGCCGCACGACGCCTGACCTCGGCGGCGCTCAATCTGGGCCATCATCCCGCGGTCATCTCTGGCATCATGAAGCTGCATGCCACCGAGCGCATGCGCGTCGCCATCGACGATGCCATGGACATCCATGGCGGCAAGGCCGTGATCGACGGGCCGCAGAATTATATGGGCAATCTGTATCGCGCGGTGCCGGTGGGCATCACGGTTGAGGGCGCCAACATCCTGACGCGCAATCTCATCGTGTTCGGGCAGGGTGCCATCCGCGCGCATCCCTATTTGCTTCAGGAAATGAATGCGCTCGGCGATTCCGACAAGGCGAAGGGCCTCGACGCCTTCGACGCCGCGTTCTGGAAACATATCGGCCACAGCGTCACCACGCTTTTCCGCGCCTGGGGCCGCTGCTGGACCGGCGGGATATTTGCGCCGGCGCCGGATGCCGGCGATGCCACACAGTTCTATCGCCAGCTCTCGCGTTAGTCCTCGGCCTTCGCATTGTGCGCCGACATGGCGTTGCTGACGCTGGGCGGAGC
>NZ_JBFULE010001445.1:0-736 GCF_056400485.1 Roseateles sp. P5_B10 | reverse complement strand
GGCTATGGGGCCCTGAACGACCGGTGGTCGCTGGACTACGACGCGAACTGGGTCGCGGCGCCGGGAGCGTTTCCCCTGTCGCCTGCGCTGCCCTTCCAACCCCCGGCCGACGGCTATGCCGTCGGTGCCGTGAAGCGCTTCGTGGAGAACCTGTTGCCCGAAGGCCGCGCGCTCGACATCGCGGCCACGACTTACCGCGTCTCCAAGTCGAACATCTACGCCCTCATCAGCGCACTTGGGACCGAGACCACCGGGGCGTTCCGATTCTGGCGCTCGGATGACGTGCCGCCGGCCGCCGCCGCCAAACCGCCGCGTGAGGTGACCCGCGAAGAACTGGACCAACGAATTGCCGAGCGCGACCAGATTCCGCTGGCCGTCTGGGATGGCAAGGTCCGCATGTCCATCGCGGGCGTGCAGGACAAGTTGATGGTCTACCTGGACCGCCCGCTGAGCGACGCAGGACGTCTGTTCCTGGTCGAGCCGCCGTTGGCATCGACTCACATCCTCAAGCCCGACCCCGCGCGTGCGGTGACGCCGCATCTGGTCGTCAACGAACACTTCTGCATGTCATTGGCGCGGCGCATGAAGCTGCCCGTCGCGGAGGTCGGCATCTATCGGACACCACGGCCGGTACTCGTCGTCCGCCGCTTCGACCGGGTTGTCGTGCAAGGCGCCGGAGACGGTGCCGCGCATGGCGCCAACGAGCCCACCGTGCGGCGCCTGCACATCATCGACG
>NZ_JBFULE010001444.1:0-738 GCF_056400485.1 Roseateles sp. P5_B10 | reverse complement strand
GCAGCATTTCGCGCGCGACCTGAAAGAACTCGCCGCCGCATCCGGCATTGCGCCGCGGCTGGTGTCGCCGCACGTGCTGCGTCACGCCTTTGCCAGCCATCTGCTGCATAACGGCGCCGATCTTCGCATCGTGCAGACGCTGCTCGGTCATACCGATATTTCCACGACGCAGATCTACACCCATGTGGTGGAAGAGCGGCTCAAGAGCCTGGTCCGCGACCTGCATCCGCTCGCGGAAAAATAGCGCTCAGCGCGAGTGCGGCTCGGCCTCGCCAAGATGATCCGCCTCATCGTCGCGCCGCATCCCGGAGGTCGGCACCAGCACCGGCTGCAGCGCAGGAATCAGCCGCGTGCGTTCGCGCTTGGCGGGGATCGCCCGATAGACCTGTTTGGTGGCTTCGACGATATGCACGCCGGCGAACGGCATCGACAACGCCGCGCCGATCCGCTCCCAGGCCATCGCCGAGCGCAGAAACCAGCCCATTCCGACCGGCGGCATGAACAGCGCCTCGCTCCACGCCGTCGGCGTAAACCAGGTCTGTCGCAGCAACTGCGTGATCTGCGAGCGTGAATAGGGCCGGCCGTGACCGAACGGCGTCGAGTCGGTGCGGGTCCAGACGCCCCGGCGATTCGGAATCACCGCCATCAACCGGCCGGACGGCGCGAGCACCCGCCAAACCTCGCGGAGCAAACCTTCGGGATCGTCGGACATTTCCAGGGCGTGCACCAGGATGATGC
>NZ_JBFULE010001443.1:0-739 GCF_056400485.1 Roseateles sp. P5_B10 | reverse complement strand
TCTCGCAGTTCCGCGTCACACGCGACTCCGACCTGGAAGTGGATGAGGAGGAGATCGCCAATCTGCGCCACGCGCTGCGCTCCGGGCTGACGACGCGCCATTTCGGCCGCGCGGTGCGGCTGGAGGTGGTCAACACCTGCCCGGCCGAGCTGTCGGAGTTCCTGCTCGAGCAGTTCGGCCTGCCGAATGCGGCGCTCTACCGCGTCAACGGCCCCGTCAACCTGGTGCGGCTGAACGAGCTGATCGACCAGACCGACGCGCCGCCGCTGCGCTTCACGCCCTTTGAACCGGCCTGGCCGACCGGCCGGCTGCCGCGCCACAAGTCCATCTTCGAGAAGCTCAAGAAGGGCGATGTGCTGCTGCACCATCCCTTTGAGAGCTTCGACCCCGTCGTGCAGATGCTGCGCGAGGCGGTGGTCGACCCCGAGGTGCTGGCCATCAAGCAGACCATCTATCGCACCGGCGCCAAGTCGGAGCTGATGGACCTGCTGATCGAGGCGGCGCGGCGTGGCAAGGAAGTGATGGCCGTCGTGGAGCTGAAGGCGCGCTTCGACGAGGAAGCCAACATCAACTGGGCCGAGCGCCTGGAGGCCGTCGGTGCCCAGGTCGTCTACGGCATCGTCGGCTACAAGACCCACGCCAAGCTGCTGCTGATCACGCGGCGCGAGAACGGCAAGCTGCGCCGCTACGGCCACATCTCCACCGGCAACTACAACCCCAAGACGGCGCGCCTGTACAC
>NZ_JBFULE010001442.1:0-739 GCF_056400485.1 Roseateles sp. P5_B10 | reverse complement strand
GTCAGATGACCTTGGCTTCGTTCTTCAGCTTGGCGACGAGAGCGGCCACATCGGCCACCTTCACGCCAGCGCCGCGCTTGGGCGGCTCGCTGACCTTCAGCGTCTTGATGCGCGGCGTCACGTCCACGCCCAGGTCGGCAGGCTTGACGATGTCGAGCTGCTTCTTCTTGGCCTTCATGATGTTGGGTAGCGTCACGTAACGCGGCTCGTTCAGGCGCAAGTCGGTCGTGATGACGGCCGGCAGGCTCAGGGACACGGTCTCGAGGCCGCCGTCCACTTCACGAGTGACGGACACCTTGTCGCCGGCCACTTCCACCTTGGAGGCGAACGTGCCCTGCGGCATGCCCGTCAGCGCGGCCAGCATCTGGCCGGTCTGGTTGCAATCGTCATCGATGGCCTGCTTGCCGAGGATGACCAGGCTCGGGCCTTCCTTGTCGACCAGCGCCTTCAGCAGCTTGGCGACGGCCAGTGGCTGCAGTTCGAGATCTGCAGGTGTCTCCACCAGGATGGCGCGGTCGGCACCGATGGCCATGGCAGTGCGCAGGGTCTCCTGGCATTGCGTGACACCGCAGGACACGGCGATCACCTCGGTGATGACGCCCTTCYCCTTCAGGCGCACGGCCTCTTCGACGGCGATCTCGTCGAAGGGATTCATCGACATCTTCACATTGGCAATGTCGACGCCCGTGCCGTCGCTCTTGACGCGCACCTTGACGTTGTAGTCGACGACGCGTTTGAC
>NZ_JBFULE010001441.1:0-739 GCF_056400485.1 Roseateles sp. P5_B10 | reverse complement strand
CCCGGCGGATCTTGCCGCAGAGATCGTTGGCCTCGTCGCGCGTGTCGGTCCCGATCCTCACCTGGTAGAAAGTGCGCGTGCCGCGGCTTCTGAACAGCGAACTCAGCAGGTTGGGATCGCGTTCGCCGACCACGGTGCGCAAGCGCAACATCACGCGCGCGTAAGACATCAAAGCACGATCACGATTGCAGCCTGCCGCCAGTTGCACGCCCCACGGCCTGCTTTCGCCGAGCGTCACGCGCGCTTCCAGTTGCGTGACGAAGGGATTGGGCGCGCGTTGCAGCAGTGCCATCAATTCACGGCAGCTCGACGTCGCGGCACGCGGCGGCATCTTGCCGTTGCGCCCGGCGGCCTGCCAGTCCTCGACCGTCGCGCCGGTGATCGCGGAGACATAGTTGCGGGTCTCGCCGGGCATGTATCCCTTGCCGTCGAGCCAGTCCTGCACGCGGCGCGGTCCTGCATTATAGGCCGCAGCCGCAAGGCCGAGATTGCCGAACTGGTTGCGCAGCTCGCTGAGAAACTCCGCCGATTTCGGCAGCGCCTGCACCGGATCGAACGGATCGAGCAGACGGCGCTCATTGGCCGTGCCCGGCATGAATTGCGCGATGCCCTGTGCGCGCTGGCCATTGCGCGTCACGGGACCGACGGCATCGGGCTGAAACCGGCTTTCCTGCCAGATCACGCGGGCGAAGAATTCCAGCGGCAGATCATTGGCCCGCGCTGCAGACTCGATCATCAG
>NZ_JBFULE010001440.1:0-739 GCF_056400485.1 Roseateles sp. P5_B10 | reverse complement strand
GGTCAACGCCTTCGTCGCCCTGGTCATCGTCGGCCGCGAGATCGCGATCTCGGCCCTGCGCGAATGGATGGCCCAGATCGGCGCTTCACGCAGCGTTGCCGTGCACATGGTCGGCAAGCTGAAGACGACGGTGCAGATGGTGGCCATCCCCTTCCTGCTCTATGACGGCCAGCTTTTCGGCCTCATTCCGACGCGGCTCTGGGGTACCTGGCTGATCTACGCAGCCGTCGTGCTGACCATCTGGTCCATGGTCTATTACCTGCAGAAGGCCTTGCCGGAAATCCGTGCCAAGGCCCGCTAGGGCGCCGTCCTGGTTCACGCCGGACGCCGAGTTGTATCGGGACTTTTCCCGCCCCGCCCACCGCCGGACGCGCGTCTAGAATCCGCTTCCCCGCGCGCGCCTTGGCCGCTTGTAGTCGGCCTGTCACAGGCTGCGCAGTGCGCGGGATCGACATCTGCATCGCAGTCTTGCGGCCGGTCACGGTGCAGGGCTCAACAGTCCGCTGAATCGTCATGAGGGGGCACGAGTGAACAAGTCCGAATTGATCGAGCACATCGCCAAGCAGGCCGACATCTCCAAGGCTGCTGCAGGCCGTGCGCTCGAAGCCGTGATCGGCGGCGTCAAGACGACGCTGAAGAAGAACGGCACCGTCTCGCTGGTAGGCTTCGGCACCTTCAGCATCACCAAGCGTGCTGCGCGCGCCGGCCGCAACCCACGCACCGGCGATACCATCAAGAT
>NZ_JBFULE010001439.1:0-739 GCF_056400485.1 Roseateles sp. P5_B10 | reverse complement strand
CTACCAACGTCGATACCAACAATTTGCGAATGTTGACTGAGTTTTGCCGGGACAACGAATGCCCGGCCGCCCGCGGGCGGATATCGTCGACCAGCACCACCGGCAGGCAGACTACGGCACCATTCCCGATATGGGTAGGGCGTTGCTTTTCGATGAGACCGATCACCTGGGAGCGTGCTTCGCCAAAAACCGCTTCGATATGGATAGCAGCGAACAGTTAAAGGAGGCCGATCAGGTCACTTGGGACGGCTTCAGCAACAAGGTGGACCAGCACTTCGAAGGGGAGGCGTGGCGCCCCCGATCACCGCCGCGTCCAGTAGCGCTCGTGGCATACTCGAAGCGTTGGACAGGCTCAGACCCACCAACTGGCTTCGGTAGGATCGCACACTTCGCAGCTTCGGACACGACGGGCCTGTGAACATTGCCCGATATCTTGATCAACTAATACCCATCTGGCCGAGCACCCGCGACGCTGATTTAAAATAGGCGAGAATCGACCTCTACAAATTTGGCTCTGCCGCGCGAACGAAATCCGTAGCGCCTATACCCACGCCGTCGAACTCTGGCAGGAGCGTGTTCGGATGATGCGTTTTTGGGCCGACGCGCTTGACCTGTTGAGGGAGAACGGTCGCCTCCTCAGAGTGAGAGTGTGAAGGAAAACACGAACCGAAATGTAGCCGCGCCACTTAAGTAGCCTCATCACGCCGACATGTTCGCTTTAAGAAGCGACAGAAGTGAT
>NZ_JBFULE010001438.1:0-740 GCF_056400485.1 Roseateles sp. P5_B10 | reverse complement strand
CCTACAACGGCGTCGCGCTGATCAGCCGTGAACGCGCGGATGACGTCGTCAAGAACATCACCGGCTTTGCCGACGAGCAGGCCCGGGTCATCGCCGGCACCGTGGGCGGTGTGCGCGTCATCGGCGGCTACTTCCCGAACGGCCAGGCGCCCGACAGCGACAAGTTCACCTACAAGATGAACTGGCTGACCGGCCTGCGCGGCTGGTTGATCGAGGAAATGAAGCAGCACCCCGAGCTGGTGCTGATGGGCGACTTCAACATCGCGCCCGAGGACCGCGACGTCTACGACCCCGTCGCATGGGCTGGCCAGATCCACTGCACGCCGCAGGAGCGCGAGCACTTCCAGCAGCTCATAGCCCTGGGGCTGACCGACGCCTTCCGGCTTTTCGAGCAGCCTCCCAAGAGCTGGAGCTGGTGGGACTACCGCAACCTGGCCTTCCGCAAGAACCAGGGCCTGCGCATCGACCACATTCTCGTCAGCGAGGCTTTGAAGCCCCGCGTGACGGCCTGCGAGATCGACAAGCTGCCGCGCAAGAACGAGCGGCCGAGCGACCATGCGCCGGTCATCGTCACCCTCGACGACTGACCTCGGATAGCGCGCGGACGACGCGGGCTACTTCTTCGCGAGGACCCAGGCCACCAGCGCATTGGCGTGTCCGTGGCCCATCTCGTGCTCGGCCTTCAACAGGTTGACCAGCTCCATGTGCTTCAACGGCCCGGCCCGGGTGATGACCTGTTC
>NZ_JBFULE010001437.1:0-742 GCF_056400485.1 Roseateles sp. P5_B10 | reverse complement strand
CATAGGTGCCGATGGTCTCGAAGATGGCGTAGATGGCGACGAGCGCCAGCACCGGCGGGAACATCTGCAGCAGCAGCATGCCGTTGAGCACCGGCTTGTCGAAGCGGAACTTCATGCGCGCGAAGGCGTAGGCGGCGCTGGTGGAGATGGCGACGATGAGGAAGGCCGAGATGGTGGCGATCTTGATCGAGTTCCACAGCCAGGTCAGCACGGGGAAGGGCGGCTGCACGAGGCTGCCGTCGGCGGCCTGGTAGGGGATGCCCAAAGCGAGCTTCCAATGCTCCAGGCTGATCTCGGTCGGGATCAGGCTGCCGGTGGCGAAGTTGCCGGGCCGCAGCGAGATGGACACGACCGCCAGCAGCGGGAAGATGGTGATGGCGATGAAGATCCACATCACCGCGTGGCCGGCGATGGTGCGCCAGCGAGCTTGTTTGCCGAGGACGATGGCCATGGTTCAGAACTCCGAATGTCTTTCTGGATGGGTCGGGATCGGCCCGGGTGAGCGGTCTGCTCCGTGTCCCCCGCCCGCTGCGCGGTCTCCTCCTTTACCTGCGCAGCCCGCCCACCCGGCCCGATCCAACACCAGCGGTTTCCTTCGCTGAAGAAACCCACTGGGTCCAGTTGCCGAGTGCGGCGGGCGAGGGACGAAGGTAAAGGAGGAGGTCGCGTAGCGGCCGGGGGACACGTAGTCCCTCGTCTGCCGCGCTTGGCAACCCATCGATGCCAGCATCATTTTTGTGCC
>NZ_JBFULE010001436.1:0-747 GCF_056400485.1 Roseateles sp. P5_B10 | reverse complement strand
GTCGGAAGACAGGCCGTTGAGGGCCGCGGTCGTGACGGCGCGCAGGTCGGCGGTTTCGAGCTTGCCGAGTTGGCCGGTGGTCAGTGCACCGAACTGGCTGGAGCTCATCGCCGCGAACTGGGCGGTGCCCAGGGCGTTGAGGTTGTCGGTGGTCAGGTGGCCGAGCTGGTCGGTGGTCAGCGCGCGGACCTGGGCCGTCGACAGATTGGCGATCTGGCTGGTGGTCAGCACATTCAGATCGGCCGTCGACAGGTTGTTGACCTGCGGGGCGGTCGTCAGCGCATTGAGCTGCGTCGAGCTCAGTGCGCGCAGCTGGTCGCTCGTCAGGGCGTCGAGTTGGTCCGTCGACAGGTTGCGCAGCGCGCCGGTGGAGATGGCCTTGACGTCGGCTGTCTCGATGGCGGCGATCTGGGCGGTGGACAGCGCACCCGCCTGGTTGGAGTTGATGGCGGCAATCTGGCCGGAAGTCAGGGCGACCATGTCACCCGTCGTCAGTCCCTTGATCTGGGCAGTGCCCAGCGAGCCGACCTGTGCCGTCGTCAGCGAGCCGACGGCGTCACTGGCCAGGGCGCCGACCTGGTCGGAAGACAGGCCGTTGAGCGCGGCCGTCGAGACGGCGCGCAGGTCGGCGGTCTCGAGCTTGCCGAGTTGGGCGGTGGTCAGCGAGCCGAACTGGCCGGAGTTCAGGGAAGCGAACTGGCTGGTGCCCAGCGCGTTCAGGTTGTCGGTGGCGAGGTTGCTGAGCTG
>NZ_JBFULE010001435.1:0-748 GCF_056400485.1 Roseateles sp. P5_B10 | reverse complement strand
CTTGCGGTGGGCTTCAGCGCTGTCATCGTCGCCGCGCACCAGGTCCAGGAAGTAGTCGTAGTGCGACGACAGGTGGCGGTCCGGATTCATCGCAACGAAGCCGGTGTGCTGCAGGAAGCCCGGGTAGACCTCGCGGCCGGCGCCCGGGAAGTTGGTCGGTACGCGGTAGATGACGTTGTTCTCGAACCAGCTGTAGCTGCGGTTCATGGCCAGGTTGTTGACTGCCGTCGGGCTCTTGCGGGCGTCGATGGGGCCACCCATCATGGTCATGCTGCGCGGCGTGGCTTCACCGGCGCTGGCCATCAGCGAGATGGCAGCCAGCACAGGCACCGTGGGCTGGCAGACGGAGATCACATGGCTGTCGGCGCCGCCGACGTGGCGGATGAACTCCTGCACGTAGTGGATGTAGTCGTCCAGGTGGAAGGGGCCGACTTCGAGCGGCACCATGCGCGCGTCGGTCCAGTCGGTGATGTAGACCTTGTGGTCCTTCAGCAGTTGCTTGACGGTTTCGCGCAGCAGCGTGCTGTGGTGGCCGGACAGCGGCGCCACGACCAGCACCGTGGGCTGGTCCTTCATCTTGGCCAGCACCTTGAGATCGTCGGTGTAACGCTTGAAGCGCAGCAGGCGGCAGAAGGGCTTCTCGAGCGCCACCAGCTCCTGCACCGCGACGTCGACGCCGTCGACCTCCACGGACTTGATGTCGAACTCGGGCTTCTCGTAGTCCTTGGCCAGCCGATGCATCAGGTCC
>NZ_JBFULE010001434.1:0-748 GCF_056400485.1 Roseateles sp. P5_B10 | reverse complement strand
GAAGAAGGGCCGGCCTCCCGCGAGGCCGGCCCTTTGACTTGGGGTCGCGGTAGCGTCAGCCGCGTCGGCGGCGCCTGATGCCGGCCACACCCAGCCCGGCCAGCGAGGCCAGGGCCAGCGAGCCCGGCTCGGGAAGAGTGAAGGCGCGCACGCTGTCGATGGCCGGCACGCTGTAGCCGCTCGTGTCGGTCGCGCTGTCGAAGGCATAGACCCGCACTTCGTCAAAGCCGACGGCGTCACTCAGCCCGAGTACGCCGCCAATGCCCGCCGCGCCCAGGGACACGCGGCCATTGCCGGTCTGCACGCCGTCCAGCCAGGTCTGCCACATCAGGTAGATGTTGGCGTAGCCCGAATCGACGGCGAACTCGATGCCGTTGATGTCGCGTGCCGTGCTGCGGATGGACAGGTAGGCGTTCATGCCTGCGGTGGCGAAGTAGTTGCCCGCGAAGGATTGGCTGTAGGTCTCGCCGGCGCCCAGGTCCACGCAGTTGCCACCGGCATAGCCGCAGCCGCCGTTGTCATTGGCAAAGCCCGTGTGGCTGAACAGCAGGCCGCCTTCTGACCAGGGACTGTCCAGGTTGATGTTGGCCTCGAAGTCGGCAGCGGAGGTCAGGTGCGCTGCGCTCGGCGTGGCGCTGCCGGCGCCGGTGGTCTGCACGACGGCGGCGCTGACGTGGGCTGCCAGCAAGGCAGAGGCGAGGAGGGTGATGGTTTTCATGGGAAGAGCGTTCATTGCGCGGCAATCAGA
>NZ_JBFULE010001433.1:0-748 GCF_056400485.1 Roseateles sp. P5_B10 | reverse complement strand
GGTCGAAGACGTCATCATCGAGAAAGCCGTCGAGGTTTGATCCACACGCTGACGGCCCCGGCGCAGTGGCGGCAGATCGATCTGCTGTCGGACCTGCACCTCGGGCCGGACACGCCGGCAACGACCGCCCGGCTCGAGCAGCACCTTGCGCAGACGCCCGCGCAAGCAGTGCTGCTGCTCGGCGACATTTTCGAGGTCTGGGTCGGCGACGACGCGCGGCACGAGCCCTTCGAGGCCGGTGTCGTACGCCTGCTGCGCGATGCGTCGCGGCGCCTGGATCTCTTCTTCATGCACGGCAACCGCGACTTCCTTGTCGGCGCGGAGTTGCTGGCGGGCGCCGGCATGACCGCCCTGCCCGATCCCACGGTGCTCGATGCCTTTGGCCAGCGCTGGCTGCTGGTGCATGGTGATGCGCAATGCCTTGCGGACACCGCCTACCAGGCCTTCCGCCGCCAGGTGCGCTCGCCCGAATGGCAGGCCCAGGTGCTGGCGCAGCCGCTCGAAGCGCGCCAGGCGCTGGGGCGCCAGATGCGCGAAGGCAGCCGCGCGGCGCAAGCCGCGCAACTGATGGCCACCGACCTCGACGCCGAGACTTGCCGCGCGCTGCTGAACGAAGCCGGCGCGACGACGATGATCCACGGCCACACGCATCGCCCGGCAGAGCATGACCTGGGCGAGGGGCAGCGGCGCGTCGTGCTGTCGGACTGGGACCTCGATGGCACCCCACCGCGCGGCGACGTCATCCGCC
>NZ_JBFULE010001432.1:0-751 GCF_056400485.1 Roseateles sp. P5_B10 | reverse complement strand
GCCTTTGTAGACCATGCCGCCCAGCGAGATGACACCGACCTCCGTGGTGCCGCCGCCGATGTCGACGACCATCGAGCCCGAGGCCTCGGCCACCGGCAGCCCGGCGCCGATCGCCGCAGCCATCGGTTCCTCGATCAGGTAGACCTCGCTGGCGCCGGCGCCCAGGGCGCTCTCGCGAATCGCGCGGCGCTCCACCTGGGTGGAACCGCAGGGCACGCAGATGATGATCCTCGGGCTCGGCTTGAAGGTCTTCGAGTCGTGGACCATCTTGATGAACTGCTTGAGCATCTGCTCGGTCACCGTGAAGTCGGCGATGACGCCGTCCTTCATCGGCCGGATGGCCTCGATGTTGCCGGGCACCTTGCCCAGCATGGCCTTGGCCTCGCGGCCAACGGCTTGGATGGTTTTCTTGCCGTTGGGGCCGCCTTCGTGGCGGATGGAAACGACCGAGGGCTCGTCGAGGACGATGCCCTTGCCACGCACGTAGATCAGGGTGTTGGCGGTGCCGAGGTCGATGGCGAGGTCGGTCGAGAAATAGCGGCGCAGGGAGGCGAACATGGGTGGGCGCGGAAGGAGCCTCGCCGGCGGGGCGCGGCTCTGAAAATGGGGGGTGCTTAAAGCAGCAAGGCCGCCCGGACCGCGACGAAATCTGTCGCTGAGAGGGCAGCCCCGAAGGCCATGAAGATGGACGGCGATAATAACCGAACCCCTTCGTTTTGAGCCCGCCAATACTGGGTTTCTGGCTCAATCC
>NZ_JBFULE010001431.1:0-752 GCF_056400485.1 Roseateles sp. P5_B10 | reverse complement strand
GTGCGTACATAGGAATGAAGATGCGCCGGCGCAATCGCGGAACAGGCGATTTTAGGGCTATTCTGCGGCTTCGTAGTCGATCTCGACAATGGTGCCACCGTCGGCTGCATCGGCAAATGTGGGGTCGCTGGTCAATTGCTCGATGGTGCGTGGCGACGGAAGGCCTGGCGAGCCGTCCGAATTGCGCCAGTCTCCGGCCGCGTATTCGAGCGTTTCCTCGGCTTCCTCGATGGCTTCATCAAGGGTGTCACCGGCGGTGACAACGCCGGGCAGATCGGGAAAGGAAACGTTGAAGGTGCCGCTGGCGTCCTTCAGAATGAGCGCAATATAGACCGGCATTGTCAGACACGTTCCACGAAACTGTCGACGACCTTCTTCTCACCCGCCTTCTCGAAGACGATGGTGAGCTTGTTGCCGTCGATCTTGGTCACATTGCCGTAGCCGAACTTCTGGTGGAAGACGCGATCCTGCAGCGTGAAGTCGGACTCCGTACCGGTAGACTTCGCGATCAACTCGCCCTCGATAGTCATCGGCCGCTTATTCCGCGATGAAGAGGAGCCGCCGAATGGCGACTGGCCTTCGCTGAAGCCGCTGCCACCTTGTCCCCCGCCGCGCGAGCGATTGGCCTGCGCGCGTTGCCAGCCCGGCGTCGAATAGCTTGAACCGAAGGATTCCACATTGTCGAAGCGCGATGCGCCGTAGCCGCTTGCGCCGCCCCAGCCCGAACCGCCCTTTGATTCCGTGATCTCGAC
>NZ_JBFULE010001430.1:0-754 GCF_056400485.1 Roseateles sp. P5_B10 | reverse complement strand
CTGACGAGCTCGTCGTCTACAACGCGCCGCAGCCGAGCACCGCCCTGCCCGGCTTCGTCGCCGGGCGCCGCCTGGCTGGCGCGGTGACGCTGGCCGACTGGTGGGCCGGCAAACCGGCGCAGATGGACACGCTGCTGGCCTTGCGCGAGCGGCCGGGGCTGCTTGCCGTTGCCGGCGTGGCAAGGCCGCAGCGCTTCTTCGACATGCTGGCAGCGCTTGGATTGCGCTTTGACAGCCTGGCCCTGCCCGACCACGCCGACTTCGCGAGCCTGCCTTGGCCCCCCGACGCGGCCGCCGTACTGCTGACCGAGAAAGACGCCGTGAAGCTGCCGCCCGAGCGCGTCGGCGCCCTGCCCGTCTGGGTCGTGGCGCTAGACTTCTCGCCCGGTGCCGGCTTCGAGGCCGCGCTGGACACCCAACTGCAAAAACTCTTCGCTCTCGCCTGATGGATCAACGCCTCATCGAAATGCTGGTCTGCCCCCTGTGCAAGGGGCCGCTGACGCTGCTGCGTGAAGGTGCCGGACTGGAATTGCCGGCCCTGGCCTGCCGCGCCGACCGCCTGGCCTTCCCCGTTCGCGACGGCATCCCGCTGATGCTGGAGAGCGAGGCCAAGGCCTGGGACCCGGACGCCCCCGCGCCACCGGTCGTGCTGGCACCGTGAGCGCCGCGCCGGGCCRCCCCAAGCAAGCTCGCTCCCGCTTGGCGGGAGTGAGCCCGGACATGGGATGCCCTGTGGGCATCCCATGCCTGGCGA
>NZ_JBFULE010001429.1:0-756 GCF_056400485.1 Roseateles sp. P5_B10 | reverse complement strand
CCCCTGAAGAACATCTCGCCGCGTGGCAGGTCGTAGGTCTGGAAGACGCGCTCCACTGTTTCCAGGTAGAAGTCGGCCGCGAGGTCGGCCACGGCCAGGTATTCCTCGTAGAACACGCGCGTGACCTCGGCCTTGTCGAACTCGTCGGCGACGAGGTGCTTGTAGTAGTCCTTGAAGGCGTTGGTGTGCCTGTCCTTGTTCATGCTCATGAAGGCCGACAGCTGCACGAAGCCCGGGTAGACGCGCCGCCCCGCGCCCGCGTGCTGCCAGGGCACATGGCTGATCAGGTTCTTCTTGAACCACGAGATGGGCTTGCTGGTGGCGAGTTCGTTGACGGCGGTGGGGCTGACCCGGCAGTCGATCGGGCCGGCCATCAGCGTCAGGCTGGCTGGCGTGGCGGGGTGGTCGTCCTCGGCCATCAGCGCCACGGCTGCCAGTGCGCTGACGCAGGGCTGGCAGACGGCCACCACATGGGCCTGCGGGCCGATGGCGGCCAGGAAGTCGATCAGGTGGCCGGTGTATTCGTCCAGCCCGAAGCGGCCGGCCGCCAGCGGCACGTCGCGCACGTTGTGCCAATCGGTGATGTAGACGTCATGGTCCTGCAGCAGCGTGCGCACGGTCTCGCGCAGCAGCGTGGCGAAGTGGCCCGACATCGGCGCCACCACCATCACTTTGGGTTGCTCAGGCGCGCCTTCCTTGCGAAAGCGCAGCAGCGTCGCAAAGGGCGTGGTCAGCGTGGCTTCTTCGGTGACAGGC
>NZ_JBFULE010001428.1:0-756 GCF_056400485.1 Roseateles sp. P5_B10 | reverse complement strand
GGCTGGCAGACCGTCGGCTTGCTGCTGCTGTCCAACGTCTTCATGACTTTCGCCTGGTATGGCCATCTCAAGGGCCTGGCGACCAAGCCTTGGTGGATAGCCGCCCTCATCAGCTGGGGTATCGCGCTGTTTGAGTACTTGCTTCAGGTGCCGGCCAACCGCATCGGCCATGGCGCCGGCTTCAGCCTGGCCCAGCTGAAGATCACGCAAGAAGTCATCACGCTCGCCGTCTTCGTGCCCTTCAGCCTGTACTACATGGGTGAACCGCTGAAGCTGGATTTCCTCTGGGCGGGTTTGTGTCTGATGGGCGCTGTCTACTTCATCTTCAGGTCGGCTTGATGACGGTTCGGTGACGGCGCCCGGTAAACTCCGACCCTTCGAGAGATCAAGGACGCCCATGCTGTTTGGCAAGCTGCTGCCCCGTGAGRGCAATTTTTTTGAGCTGTTCAATGAGCACGGTGGCTTCATCCTGGAAGGTGCGCGCGCCTTCCAGAAAATGATTGAAAACTATGCCGACCCAGCGCTGCGCGCGCAGTACGCCGACGAGGTCGACAAGGCCGAGCATGCCGCCGACCGCGTCACCGCGGAGGTGAACCGGCTGCTGCACCGCACGTTCATCACGCCCATTGATCGCGAGCAGATCCACGGCCTGATCAACGCGATGGACGACATCGTCGACCTGCTGCAGGATTCGTCCGAGACGCTGTCGCTCTACGATGTGCGCGCCGTGCCCGAACAGGTTCTGCAGTTGTGCAC
>NZ_JBFULE010001427.1:0-757 GCF_056400485.1 Roseateles sp. P5_B10 | reverse complement strand
CCATCAGGATGTGGGCGGCATGGCCGCCGGCTCCATCCCGCCTGACGCCAACGAAGTGTACCAGGAAGGCTTGCGCATTCCTCCGGTGCGCTGGCGCAGCGCCGATGGTGTGCAGTCCGACATTGACGCCATCCTGGTGGCCAATTCTCGCACGCCGGATAATTTGCGCGGTGACCTCGAGGCGCAATGGGTTGCGCTGACACAGGGCGCGCGTGAGCTGCGGCAGATCGTGCGACACACCGGACCTCGTTTCATGGAGGTCTGCGATGCCTTGCTCGCGCAGACCGAACGCATGACCCGTGCAGCTCTCGCAGCAGCGCCCGATGGCGCGTGGAGCTGGCGCGACCAGCTCGACGGCAGCGACATCGACACCGCACCGGTGACGATTGCCGTGACGTTGTGCAAGCAGGGCGATGCGCTGGTTATCGACTTCGAAGGAAGCGCGCCGCAGGTCCGTGGACCGCTGAACGCGTCGCCGGCGGCCATGCTGTCTGCGGCCTTGTTCTTCATGCGCACGCTGGCACCTGATGCTCCCAACAATGCGGGCTGCCTGGCGCCGCTGACGCTGAAGCTTCCGCCCGGCAGCCTGGTCAATCCGATGTTGCCGGCGGCAGTCAATGCGCGCACGGCAACCGTAAAGCTGGCCTGCAACGCGATCCTCGGTGCCTGGTCGCAGTCGGCAAGCGGGACGGGCGTGGCGCCACACGCCGGTGTGGCCACTGTCCTCGCGCTCAGCGGTACGCGGATGGACGGGCAA
>NZ_JBFULE010001426.1:0-758 GCF_056400485.1 Roseateles sp. P5_B10 | reverse complement strand
GCGCCTGGCGGAGCAGGAAAGGCGGGTCTTCGAGCTGACCGTCGGCCCGGTGACACCGCTGCGCAGCATGGACCGCTTCATCCACGACCTCGATCAACCGCCACCCGAGCCGCGCCAGCGCGAAGCGGACGAGCGCGCGGTGCTGCTGCAGGCCCTGTCCGACGAGATCGACGTCGACACGCTGCTGGACACCGACGAGACATTGAGCTTTCGCCGCGAAGGCATCAGCCTCGAGGCGGTGCGCAAACTGCGCCGCGGCCACTGGGCGCTGCAGGCCCAGCTCGACCTGCACGGGCTGCGCCGTGACGCGGCCCGCGAGGCCTTGGGGCTGTTCATCCACGACAGCGCGCGGCGCGGCCTGCGCTGCGTGCGCGTCGTGCATGGCAAGGGGCATGGCTCACCGGGCCGCGAGCCCGTTCTCAAGGGCCGCGTGCGGCGCTGGCTGGTGCAGAAGAACGAGGTGCTGGCCTTCGTGCAGGCGCGCGCCAGTGACGGCGGGGCGGGGGCGCTGATCGTGCTGCTCAGCGGAACGGCCTGACGCGCCGCTGACGGTGAATAACACCGGGCTGTCACGTCGCGCGGCCGACACGAGGTGCAACGCCATTGACCGACGCCGTTAGCCCGGAGTAGTCTGGGCTCAAGCCGCCATCAGCGCGACATCCGGTTTCCCAGCCCCAACGAGGAGAGCCCATGTCCCTTACCTTTTCCGATCGTGCGCCCCAGCCCAAGAGCTATCTGGGCATCGGTCTGGTTGTCGC
>NZ_JBFULE010001425.1:0-759 GCF_056400485.1 Roseateles sp. P5_B10 | reverse complement strand
CCTTGTCGACCTGGCCCTGCGTCACCTCGATGTAGAAGCCATGCACGCGGTTGAACTGCACGCGCAGGTTGGCGATGCCAGTGCGGGCGCGCTCGCGGGTTTCGAGGTCGAGAAGGAAGCCGTCGCAGTTCTGCTGGATGCCGCGCAGCTCGTCAAGGTCGGCGTCGAAGCCGTCGGCGATGACACCGCCGTCGCGCGTCAGGATGGCCGGCTCCAGCGCGATGGCGCGCTCCAGCAGCTCCTGGATGTCGGCCGGCGGGTTCAGGCTGGCGTCGCGCAATGCCGCGGGTGTCACAGCGCGCAGTTGCGGCAGCACCTGAAGCGTCGCGCGCAAGCCGGTCAGCTCGCGCGGGCGCACCTGGCGCAGCGCGATGCGGGCAGCGATGCGCTCGACGTCGCTGACCGATTTCAGCGCTTCGCGCAGGGGCTCGAAGCCTTCGTCGTGCAGGGCGGCGATGGCGTCGTGGCGCGAGACGGCTTCCGCCCGGTCACGCTTGGGATGCAGCAGCCACTGGCGCAGCGTGCGGCTGCCCATGCCGCTCTTGCAGGTGTCCAGCAGCGAGAAGAGGGTGGGACTCGGCTCGCCGCGCAGCGTCTGCGTCAGCTCCAGGTTGCGCTGGGTGGCGGGCGGCAGGTCCAGCAGCTCGCCGCTGCGCTGCACGCGCAGGGAGCGCACGTGGGCGAGAGCCCGGCCCTGGGTGTGTTCGGCAAACGCCAGCAAAGCGCTGCCGGCCGCGTGAGCCAGCGTCAGCTCATGTG
>NZ_JBFULE010001424.1:0-759 GCF_056400485.1 Roseateles sp. P5_B10 | reverse complement strand
GAATATTGTTGACCTTGAAGTAGGGCTCGCGCGGGCCGGAGCCGTTACGCCCGGCATCGATCAGCCAGCTGCGGTTCTGCAGGTGCGGGGACACCTGCGCGTCGCTCAGCATGATGATGCGGTGCCCGTCGAGTTCGTCGAGGGTGCGCGGGGTGCCGAAATGCTTGATATATTCCGGCGAGCAATAAGCGTGGACTCCCATGGCGAACAGCTTGCGCTGGATCAGATCCGGCTGGGTCGGCTTGCGGGTACGGATGGCCACATCCGCCTCGCGCATCGACAGATCGAGTTCCTCGTCGGTCACGATCAGCGAAATGCGGATTTCCGGATAGAGCGCGGTGAACTCGCCAAGGCGCGGGATCAGCCAGTTGATGCCGACGCCCGGGGTCGTGGTGACCTTGAGGTCGCCGCTCGGCCGCTCGCGGCTGTCGGTCAGCTTGGCGCGTGCCGCCTGGAGCTGCATGAACACGTCATGAGCGGTGCGGAACAGCAGATCGCCCTGTTCGGTGAGGATCAGGCCGCGGGCGTGGCGGTGGAACAGCGAGACCGCCAGTTCCTGCTCCAGCGCGCTCACCTGTCGTGAGACTGCCGATTGCGACAGGCCCAGTTGCTCGCCTGCATGCGTGAAGCTCCCCGCTTCCGCTGCCGCGTGAAACACCTTCAGCTTGTCCCAGTCCATATCTGTAAATCCGTCGCGGGTTCGTTTGATCATTATTCGGCCGCTGCGCGGTCATGAGCATGCGCGGCGAGATAGCGTTC
>NZ_JBFULE010001423.1:0-759 GCF_056400485.1 Roseateles sp. P5_B10 | reverse complement strand
GTTCGGCACCGATCTCGACAGAGGCGACAAGGAACGCCGCGATGTCGAGCGGCGCTGGGGTATCCTGTTTCAGCACGGGGCGCTGTTCTCGTCGCTCAACGTGCGGCAGAACATCCAGTTTCCGGTGCGCGAATATCTCAAGGTCTCGGAACGCCTGCTCGACGAGATCACCATGGCCAAGCTCACCATGGTCGGTCTCAAGCCGGAGGTCGCGGATCGCTATCCGTCGGAACTCTCGGGCGGCATGATCAAGCGCGTCGCGCTGGCGCGGGCGCTCGCGCTCGATCCGGAGATCGTGTTCCTGGATGAGCCGACATCCGGTCTTGATCCGATCGGCGCCGGCGATTTCGACGAACTGGTGCGCACGCTGCAGCGAACTTTGGGGCTGACCGTTTTCATGGTAACTCATGATCTCGACAGCCTGCATACAGCCTGCGACCGGATCGCCGTTCTCGGCAATGGCAAGATCATCGCGCAGGGAACGATGGCCGACATGCTGGCCTCGCAACATCCCTGGCTACGGGAATATTTCCACGGCAAGCGCGCACGCGCTGTTATCGGCTAGTTGTACTGGAGTTGAGTTGATGGAAACGCGGGCGAACTTCGTCCTGATCGGAACTTTCACGCTGGCGGTGATCGCCGCGGCGTTCGGCTTCGTGCTCTGGTTCCAGAATTTGCATTCGACCCAGCAGCGCACGCCGCTGCGGATCATCTTCGAAGGTGCGGCCTCAGGTCTGCGCAATGGCGGCAACGTCAACT
>NZ_JBFULE010001422.1:0-761 GCF_056400485.1 Roseateles sp. P5_B10 | reverse complement strand
GATCAAAAGCCCAAACATCGTTGAGATAGGCTCCGCCGCCGGCCCCTCCCCAAAAAACCGCCTGATTGAGCGAGTCCACCCACGTCATGGCGCTCCACTCGCGCCATGGGGGCGCATTGGTCGTGGAAATCTGACGCCATGTAGCAATAAATTCCGCAGCGCGCGCGTCGTTCGCCGCAAGTCCCAAGGAACAGATGCAAGCGCCGAGCAAGACCGCGAGGAGCCGGTTGAGAAGGACGCGCATAGGAACCGAAATCGAGATGTGTAAAGAATCCATCAATACCTCAACGTGAAGCGGAGGTCCACGGAGCCCTCTTCCCTTGCGAGCGCGCATAGCGGACTCGCCTCGTCATCAAATGACCACTTTTACATCACACATGGACACTGGCGTCGACATTCCGCAACCCAAACCCTCGGCTCGGGGGTGCAGCAGGCACGTGTTGCGCATCGCCGTCGGCACACTCGCCGCCTGACCTTGGCCTGCACACCGTCATCGGAGAAGACCAGGCCCAGCCGCAGTTGCGGTCGTCTTGACCTCCAGCAACCGCAGCACGGCGGGGGCGACTATTGCGGCGCCAGTCATGCTGAGGTGGTTGTCGTCGAAGTACAGGCTGGCATCCCCCTCCAACACCTTACAACGCGGGCCGCCGCACAGCAGCTGGYCCAGCCCGACACGTTCGGCTTGCCCATCAGCGGTCAGCCGCTGCACCAGGGCCAGCGACGCGGCCTGCCGGATGCGGTAGTCGGCTGCCATCTGGCCC
>NZ_JBFULE010001421.1:0-761 GCF_056400485.1 Roseateles sp. P5_B10 | reverse complement strand
CCCGTGCTAGGCGAAAACGGCAAGGTGCCCATGACGCTCGACATCCCGGCCGGCGCACAGGGCGTCTCCGGCGCCTCCGGCATCGTCGCCTCCGACGAATTCAACCGCCAGCCCGGCGACCCTGCCCTGCCSCTGGCCTGGCAATGGAATCACAACCCGAGGCCCAACGACTGGTCGCTCACCAAGCGCCCGGGCCATCTGAGCCTCGTCACCAGCCGGGTCGTTGCCACGTTGCCGGAGGCCACGAACACCCTCACCCAGCGCACCTTTGGCCCTGCCAGTTCCGCCACGACAAGCATCGATGTGAGCGGCATGAAAGACGGCGATGTGGCCGGCCTCACGGTCTTCCAGAAACAGTACGGTTTTGTCGGCGTCAAGATGACCGGTGGCGTCAGATCGCTCGTCATGGTGAGCGCTGATTCCGACAAGCCCGAGGAGATCGCCTCCATTCCCCTCGCTGGCAAAACCGTTCACCTCAAGGTCGAAAGCGAATTTGAGCCCGCGCCCGAGGTCGCTCGCTTCTCCTACAGCCTCGACGGCAAATCCTGGACTGCCATCGGACGTCCCTCGCGCCTGACCTATTCCTACCCAAAGCACTTCATGGGTWATCGCTACGGGCTCTTCTTTTATTCGACCAAGACCGCCGGCGGCCGTGTGGACTTTGACTACTACCGCATCGGACCAACCGGCGACTCCCGCTGATCTTCGCCGTGCGCCTCACCCACAACACATCGGAGTTGTCGGGATGTAAGCCCATGTAC
>NZ_JBFULE010001420.1:0-763 GCF_056400485.1 Roseateles sp. P5_B10 | reverse complement strand
GGCATCAACACTGCGATCATCCAGGGGGCGCAGGGCATCTGCTTTGCGGTCGCCAGCAACACCGCGCAATTCGTGCTGTCGGAGATCATTCGTCACGGCTATGTCCGCCGTGCCTTCATCGGCGTGTCGGGCCAGACCGCGCCGATCCCGCGTCGCCATGCGGTGCTCGCCGGCATCGAGAACACCATGGGCGCGCTACTCGACCAGATCGATCCCGACGGTCCGGCGTTCAAGGCTGGTCTGTTGCCTGGCGATGTCGTCGTCAGTCTCGATCACGTGCCGGTGAATGGCGTCGATGATCTGATCCGCATTCTTGATCGCGACCGTATCGATCGGACGATCGAGATCGACGTGCTGCGGATGGGCCGCTTGCGCGCCATCGACATTCATCCCGTCGAACGCAAGGTGCTGGCGCGCGCGTAACCAAAGCGTTTTCGAGCGAAGTGGTTGCCGGTTCGCGTTAAGAAAACGCGCAAAACAAAAATCAGGAGCCCCGTTCCGATTCAATCGGAACGGAAAAACTCCGACGCCTCACGCTTTGTGCAGCAGCGACAGCTCGGCCTTCAGGCGCAGGCTGCGTTTGCCGGCAAGCGCGGTGGCTTCGAATGCCGCGCAGCCGTCGCTGCAACTCCCGGAAAAGCCGATGCCCACTTCATAGCCGGCGAACAGCGAACTCCCGCCGGCAGCGGGCGTGTGCTCCTGATTRASSATCTCGCCCTTCCAGCGSCCGYCSGCSGAGSMATAGGCGCCGAGATAATAGAAG
>NZ_JBFULE010001419.1:0-764 GCF_056400485.1 Roseateles sp. P5_B10 | reverse complement strand
CGCTGGCGGCACTGGGCGAAGCGGCGCGGCACTGGCAACACGGCTTGGCCGACGAGCCGACGCCGCCCCAGGCCGCCATGCTGCTGGCCCGTTTGYTGGAGGCTGAAAACGGCCTGGGCCGCCGCACCGAGGCCGAGGCCTGCCGGCAACGCCTGGAAGACCTGCGCGCAGGCACCGCACTGCCGCCCGATGTCGAGGTGGACGCGGGCCACGCTCTCGCCCGCTATCTCGTGCGCGGCGAGGGCGCCCAGGCCGCACTCGCCCTGCTCGACGCGCTGCCCCTGCCGACCGACGACAGCCAGCGGCTGCGCGGCTTGTCGCTGCGCATGGACGCGCTGCAACGGCACGGCCGCATCGACGAGGCTCGCATGCTGGGCGATGAGGCGCTGGCCCTCGTCCACCCCGCCCACCCCGAGCGCGCGGAGCTGCTGGCATCGCTGGCCATGCTGGAGTTCTCCGCCGCGCATTTCGATGCGGCTGTCACGCGTGCCGACCAGTTCGTCACCGCCAGCCGGCAGCGCGGCGACGGCATGCTGATCGCCCGCAGCCTGCAATTGCGCGGCGCCTTCCAGGCCGAGCGCGGCAACGTGGACGCCGCCGAGGCCGACCTGCGTGAGGCCGCCGCGCTGGCCGGGCGCTTCGGCAACCGGCCCACGCAGCTGTTCTCCCTGTACAACCTGGCGGTCACTTTCCTGCAGCAAACGCGCCCCGGCGACGCGCTGCCGGTGGCCCTGGAAGGCTGGGCCTTGTGCGCCGACCAGAAG
>NZ_JBFULE010001418.1:0-764 GCF_056400485.1 Roseateles sp. P5_B10 | reverse complement strand
TGGCCAACCTGATCGACGGTTGGAAGAACCGCGGACTGACGCCATCGCAGGTGCCGTCAGGCGAAGCCGCCGTGTTCGGCAATGGCAAAGGCGGCAAGCTCTATGCCGCCTATCAGGATCGGTTGAAGACCCTCAACGCCGCCGACTTCGGCGATCTCCTGCTCGAATGTATCCGGCTGTTCCGTGAGCATCCGGATGTGCTGAAGCAGTATCAGCAGCGCTTCAAATACATCCTCGTCGACGAATATCAGGACACCAACGTCGCGCAGTATCTCTGGCTGCGGCTGCTGTCGCAGGCGCCGGGGCAGCGTATGCTGCCGGAAGCGGACGCACCATCGGCAGATAATAAACCGGCAGTGCCGCTCAAGAACATCTGTTGCGTCGGCGATGACGATCAGTCGATCTATGGCTGGCGCGGCGCCGAGGTCGACAACATCCTGCGCTTCGAACATGATTTTCCCGGCGCCAAGGTCGTCCGGCTGGAGCGCAACTACCGCTCGACCGGGCACATCCTCGCCGCTGCCTCGCATCTGATCGCACACAACGAGGGCCGTCTCGGCAAGACGCTGCGCACGGAGGACGTCGATGGCGAGAAGGTCACCGTCACTGGCTCATGGGATTCTGAAGAAGAAGCACGCGCTATCGGCGAAGAGATCGAACAGCTGCAGCGCGAGGGCAACAAGCTCAACGACATCGCCATTTTGGTGCGCGCCTCGTTCCAGATGCGCGAGTTTGAAGACCGCTTCGTCACGCTCGGCCTGCCC
>NZ_JBFULE010001417.1:0-765 GCF_056400485.1 Roseateles sp. P5_B10 | reverse complement strand
GGACCGGGCAATGGAGCAGCGCTCGCCCGGCGCTTCGCCGTCAACGGCAACCGCGTGGCGATGCTCGCGCGCGATAAGGACCGCGCAGATAGGCTCGCTGCGGAAATTGACGGAGCGCGGGGCTACTCGTGCGATGTAGGTGACGAGGCGTCGGTCAAGGCCGCCGTTGCGGCGATCAGGACCGAGTTGGGTGAAGTCGACACGCTGCTGTTCAACGCCGGCAGCGGTGCCTTCGCAGATGTCGAGCATATCACAGCCGAACAATTTGAAGCCTCATGGCGGGTGAACGCTCTTGGCGCGTTCCTCTGCTCTCGCGAGGTAATCCCGGCGATGAGGGCGAAGGGCGAAGGGAGCATCGTTTTCATCGGCGCCACGGCTTCACGGCGTGGGAGCAAAATGACGGCCGCGTTCGCTCCGGCGAAGGCCGCGCAGCGCAGCTTGGCGGAGTCCATGGCGCGCTCGCTCTGGCCGGTCGGCATCCACGTTGCACTTGTTATTTTGGACGGTATCGTTGATCTGGAGAGCACACGCCGAAAAATGCCTGACAAGCCCGACGATTTCTTTCTTGATCCTGCCGGTTTAGCCGAGGTTGCTTGGGATCTCACTCGCCAGTCCCGACGAGCATGGAGTTTCGAGGTCGAGGCTCGGCCGTTTGGCGAGAATTGGTGAGATTTCTGCATCGCTATCTCTGCGTGAGAAACGCAATGACCGGCGATTTGGAATTGTCCGAGTAGGACGCTGCTTGCATGGCCGTCAGTGACACGT
>NZ_JBFULE010001416.1:0-766 GCF_056400485.1 Roseateles sp. P5_B10 | reverse complement strand
ACGCTGGACCCCTGGATCGAATCGCTCCGTCGCGAAGGCCGCATCGATGAAGTGGCAGATCTGGAAGTTCTCGCCAGAGTCTTTGCTGTAGGGCGCGTCGATGCCTTCCTCAGCCAACCGGTGGTCTGGGCCCCACTACTCACGCGCAACCAGCTGGACGGAAAGGTCCAAATCCTCGACTTCGCGCCGCAGGACAACGCAGTCCTGGGGCTCGTGCTGTCGCGCCAGCGGGTTGCGGCCGTCGACGTCGACAAGATGCGCAACGCGATCGAGCTGATGCGCACCGACGGCACGCTTGAGACGATCTTTGCGCGCTATGTTGACCGGCCGACAGCCCGAGCGCTTGCAGCGCGACCCAGCGGAAAGTAGCGGCGGGCAAGCGCCCGTGGCGCCCTTTGCACTGAAGGCAGGCCTTCAGGTCTTCACGCCCAACTCGCGCAGCCGCTCGTTCAGATAGCTGTCGGCCGTATAGCGATCACTCAGCACGACGTTGTCGCGCGGATGCAGGAACAGCGGCAGCGACACGCGGCTCTTCTTCGCGCCTTCGCCGGTCGGGTTCACCACGCGGTGCTGGGTCGACGGGTAATAGCCCTCGGAGGCTTCCTGCAGCATGTCGCCGATGTTGATGGTCAACGTGCCGAAGTCGCAGGGCACGTCGTGCCAGGCACCGTCGGTGCCCAGTACCTGCAGGCCCGGCTCGTTGGCGGCGGGCAGGATGGTCAGCAGATTGATGTCGCCATGCGCTGCGGCGCGGATGGAGCCCACC
>NZ_JBFULE010001415.1:0-766 GCF_056400485.1 Roseateles sp. P5_B10 | reverse complement strand
TCTGGAAGCCGTTCATCACCGACAGCACGATGATCAGCGCCGCCACACCCAGCGCGATGCCCAGGATGGACACGCTCGAGATGAAGCTGATGAAGCGGTTGCGCCGCCCGCCGCGGCCGGCGCGCGTGTAGCGCCAGCCGACCTGGAGTTCAAACGGCAGGGTCATGAGGCTTTGCAAAGGCGTACGGCATGGGGCCGGGATGGTAACTGGCAGGCCGTGGCGAGAATGGCACCCGACCTCTTCTGGAATCGCGATGAAGCCCTTGTCTGTCCTGCTGCCAGCCTGTCTTCTGACATTCGCCCTGGCCGCCCCGGCCGCGGCCGCGCCCGATCTCGTCATCCTGGTGCGCCACGCCGAGCGCGCCACCGAGCCCGTGGGCGACCCGGCCCTGACGCCGGCTGGCGAGCAGCGCGCCCAGGCCCTGGCCCAGGCGCTGGCCGGCCTGCGCGTGAACAGCATCCTGACGACGCAGTTCCGCCGCACGCGCGACACCGCCGCGCCGCTGGCCAAGGCGCTGGGCCTGCAACCGCGCATCATGGACGCCAAGGGCGCTGCCCATGTGCAGGCGTTGGCCGACGCGGTGCGCGCCCAGACCGGCGTGGTGCTCGTCGTCGGCCACAGCAACACCGTCACGGCCGTGCTGGCGGCGCTGGGCGGCCCAAAGCTGGCGGACCTGTGCGAGACGAGCTTTCATCACGCCTTCTTGCTGCAGCCAGCAACCGAGCCGCCGCGCTGGGCGCAGTTCAGCTATGGCGCGCCAAGCGG
>NZ_JBFULE010001414.1:0-767 GCF_056400485.1 Roseateles sp. P5_B10 | reverse complement strand
GGCCAGCAGCGGGTAGCGCAGCGTCGTGCCGGCCACGTTCAGCAGCAGTTCGCCCGGCTTGGCGTCGGGGCTCACGTCGAGGTCGATGAAGAGGTAGTTGGCGCTGGTGGCGCGGTGGCTGCCCTTCAACCTCACGCCGGGGTAGGGCGCCAGCGTCGGCTGGGCGCCGGCAATGCCGCTGCCATGCAGCATCAGTTGCAGGGAGGTGTCGTGCATGCCGACCCACCAGTTGGGCGGTTCGACATGCTGCAGGCCGGCGGCCATCGTGTTCAGGCTCATCAACAGGGCGGTGGTCAGGGTGATCAGGGACTTCATGGCGCTTGCAAGCTGTAGATGCGCACCGAAAGCGGCTGCAGCGTGGCGGAGACGGCGCCCTTGGGATAGAGCGCCCGGGCATGCGCCGTCAGTTCGATGGTGGCCGGTGTGTCGCCGTAGTTGATGGCAACGAGGACACGCTCCTTGCCCTGTACGCGCTGGAAGCTCCAGACGGCGCCGTCGACGCGGTCGGACTCGTAGCGGCCCAATGTCAGTGCCGGCGACGCGCGGCGCAGCGCGATCAGCTCACGGTAGAAGTTGAACAGCGAGCCGGCGTCGCGCTGCTGGCTTTCGGCGTTATGGGCACTGCGGTTCAGGGCCAGCGGGCGGAAGGGCTGGGGGTTGGTCGTGAAACCACCTGCCGCGGTCCAGCTCATCGGCGAACGCAGCGGATCGTCACCCTTGCCGTCGATGCCAGCCTGGCCGATCTCCTCGCCGTAGTAGACGAAGGG
>NZ_JBFULE010001413.1:0-769 GCF_056400485.1 Roseateles sp. P5_B10 | reverse complement strand
GTTTCTAGGGGGGCTAAAACAGGGAAAGTGCGGGCAGGCGACATCTAGCCCCCACCCTGCAGGAGCCCCCCATGAAAGTCATCGACCTGATCTGCGAACTTCTCGGTCTGCCCAAGCTTGGAGGCTGACCTGATCGACGGGTTCCTTGCCCAATGCATACAGCGATAGATTGCGCAGATGACCAGCTCCAGCCAACGAGCTCCGCATCCCTCGCATTCCTGATGCCGCTGCACACGGCCCCGGCCCCCCACCCTTGCCGCAGCACAGGCACCGTGTCCATTTCCCCCGAAACCTATGCCCGGCTTTTGAGCCTCGCCGATCAGGCGCCGCTCGATTGCCTGCCACTGACGTCGCGCACCCTGGCATGCGCCAAGACGCTGGGCTACAACCAGATCGGCCAGATCCGCAGCACGCCCAACAGCCGCCTCTTTGCCGACCTTGGCGAAGATCGCGCCGAGGAACTCCAGCGGGCCCTCTATGACTTCGGCGTGCGGCCGATGCAAGGCGGCGAGCTGAGCGGCTGACGCGCAACCACCCTTCAACTCCTTCGAGCCCGCCTGCTTCGGCAGACCGGGCTCCTTTTTTGTCCACGTTCACGCATGTGCCTTCGTGCGAGCATGCGGTCCGTATGCAAGACCGCGACATCCCTCTCGACGCCTGGCCGCGCCGCGCCGCGCTGGCACATTTCCGCACCATGGCCCAGCCGGCCTTCAGCATCACCGCGCCGGTCGACGTGACCGGCCTGCGCGAGCGCGCCGCTGCTCACGGC
>NZ_JBFULE010001412.1:0-770 GCF_056400485.1 Roseateles sp. P5_B10 | reverse complement strand
GCGCAGAGCAGGCCGCCGGTCAGGGTCAGGGTCAGGGTCAGGACGCAAAGCAGACGACGCATGGTCAGTTCTCCTTGTAGATCCTGACCCAGTCCACCTTCATTTGTGCCGGCAGCGGCGTCGTGGCGTCCGGCGCGCCAGGCCAGTCGCCGCCGACGGCAAGGTTGAGGATGACGAAGAAGGGCTTCTCGAACACCCAGGTGCCGCCAGCGGGCAGCAGCGCGGGCGTGAGGCGGTGATAGTCGACGCCGTCGACCTGCCAGACGATCTCGTTGGGCCGCTTGATGATCGTGTAGGTGTGGAAGTCATCCGCGACCGGCTTGCCGAAGTCGTAGGGCTTGCCAATGCCCTGGGCGCCCGAGTAGCCGGGGCCATGCAGAGTGCCGTAGGTGGTGTTTGGCGTCTTGCCGATGAATTCCATGATGTCGATCTCGCCGGACTTCGGCCAGCCGGCCGTCGCGAGGTCGGTGCCCAGGGCCCAGAAGGCCGGCCAGATGCCTTGGCCGGACGGCAGCTTCATGCGCGCCTCGACCTTGCCGTAGGTGAAGCCGACCTTGCCATTGGTGTGGATGCGCGCCGACGTGTAGTCACAGGGCTTGGCGTTCCAGCACGGTCCCGGGTTGCTGGCCTTCTCGGCCGTGATGACGAGCATGCCGCTGCCGTCCATCTGCGCGTTGCGGGCGTTGGACGTGTAGTACTGAAACTCGTGGTTGCCCCAGCCGCTGTTCTCGGCGTTGCCGATGTCGTAGTTCCAGTTGGCGGCCTTGGGC
>NZ_JBFULE010001411.1:0-771 GCF_056400485.1 Roseateles sp. P5_B10 | reverse complement strand
GCGATGAAGGAGAACGTGGCCAAGCAGTTCGCCATCTTCCGCAACAAGCACACCTGGAGCCTGACGGCGCTGTACGTCGTCACTTTCGGCAGCTTCATCGGCTTCTCCATGGCTCTGCCACTGGCGATCACGGTGATCTTCGGCTTCCAGCACATCCCTGATGCGGCCGGCGTGCTCACCCACACGCTGAAGAACCCGAACGCCCCGTCTGCGCTGACCTACGCCTGGATCGGACCCTTCGTCGGCGCCGCGGTGCGGCCCGTCGGCGGCTGGATCTCTGACAAGGTCGGCGGCTCCATCGTCACGCAGGTCATCTCTGCGGTCATGGTGTTCGCGTCCGCCGCGGTCGGCTATGTGATGCAGCAGKCCTATGGCTCGGCCACGCCGGAGCAGTTCTTCCCGGCCTTCATGGGCCTGATGGTGCTGCTGTTCGCGGCCAGCGGCGTGGGCAATGGCTCCACCTTCCGCTCGGTGGGCGTCATCTTCGACCGCACCCAGGCCGGCCCAGTGCTCGGCTGGACGTCGGCTGTCGCCGCCTACGGCGCCTTCGTCGCGCCGGTGCTGATCGGCGAGCAGATCAAGGCCGGCACGCCGCAGTTCGCCTTCTACGGCTTCGCGGCCTTCTATGCCGTCTGCCTGGTGCTGAACTGGTGGTTCTATCTGCGCCGTGGCGCGGAGATCAAGAACCCCTGAAGCGAGCCCGAGGCGGCTTACAGAGGCCCGCAGGCAATGCCTTCGGGCCTTCTTGCTTTTCAGGCCCGGCGCGCGCTC
>NZ_JBFULE010001410.1:0-772 GCF_056400485.1 Roseateles sp. P5_B10 | reverse complement strand
GCCCACGCCCGTCACGATGCCCTATGCCGGCGCCGGGTCTCGCGTTGGGGCAGAGGGGCGATGCGCGGTGGTCGGGGGATTCTGGGCGCGTGAACCGCGCCCCGGTCTTACTCAGGCGTAAACGTTCACGTTGCGCCCCAGCGTGCCTTCGGTCGCCAGTGCCGGCTGCTGCGGCAGCGCGCTGAGCAGGGCCATGGCGCCCGCCGCCTGAATGTCGATCGCCTTGCGCAGCACCAGGAGGCCGACCGCATCGGCTGCCCCTTGGGTATTGCTCGACGCGATGTTGACGCTGGCGGAGTTGGCGATGTCCATCTCGCATGTATCGGCAGGCCTGATCAGAACTTGAGTCGGAACGAGCAGCCTGGCACGAAGGCGAGCTTGTATGGTGAAGAGCTGAGGCCCGGCATATCCGCGCTCGGTGCTAGCGTCGGCGCCGTTTGCTGATCAACACCGTCGGGAAGCTCACCGGCAGCGTGCGCGGGTAGTCGCGGCTGAAGTGCAGGCCGCGGCTCTCGTGGCGCATCAGGGCCGAGCGCACGATCAGCTCGGCGCATTCGACGAGGTTGCGCAGCTCCAGCAGGTCGCGCGTGACTCGGAAGCTCCCGTAGTAGTCATCAATCTCGCCGCGCAGCAGCTTGATGCGATGCAGCGCGCGCTCCAGGCGCTTGGTGGTACGCACGATGCCGACGTAGTTCCACATCAACAGGCGCAGTTCGTCCCAGTTGTGGGCGATGACGACCTGCTCGTCGGCGTTCTCGACCTGGCTCTCGTC
>NZ_JBFULE010001409.1:0-773 GCF_056400485.1 Roseateles sp. P5_B10 | reverse complement strand
GCCCACAAGATGTCGGTCAAGGCCGCCGAGGTCATCAAGCAATTGATGAAGCTGGGCCAGATGGTCACCATCAACCAGCAGCTGGACCAAGAGACGGCCATGATCCTGGTCGAGGAAATGGGTCACAAGGCCTTCCCCGCCAAGCTGGACGATCCGGACGCCTTCCTGGAAGAAGAGGGCACCGCCGAGCAGGAGCACGAGTCGCTGTCGCGCGCCCCGGTCGTCACCGTCATGGGCCACGTCGACCACGGCAAGACCTCGCTGCTGGACTACATCCGCCGTGCCCGCGTCGCCGCAGGCGAGGCTGGTGGCATCACGCAGCACATCGGTGCTTATCACGTCGATACGCCGCGCGGCATGATCACCTTCCTGGACACCCCGGGTCACGCGGCCTTCACGGCGATGCGTGCCCGCGGTGCCAAGGCAACCGACATCGTCATCCTCGTTTGCGCGGCCGACGACGGCGTCATGCCCCAGACCAAGGAAGCCATCCACCACGCGAAGGCGGCTGGCGTGCCGATCGTGGTCGCGATGACCAAGATCGACAAGCCCGACGCCAACGTCGAGCGCGTGAAGAGCGAGCTCGTGGCCGAACAGGTCGTGCCGGAAGAATTCGGTGGCGAGTCGCCCTTCATCGGCGTGTCGTCCAAGACCGGCCAGGGCATTGACGACCTGCTGGAGCAGGTGCTGCTGCAGGCCGAAGTGCTGGAGCTGAAGGCGCCGGTGGCCTCGATGGCCAAGGGCCTGGTCATCGAAGCCAAGCTGGACAAGGG
>NZ_JBFULE010001408.1:0-774 GCF_056400485.1 Roseateles sp. P5_B10 | reverse complement strand
CTTCACCACCGGCCACCGCGAGCGCTTCTGGGTCCACAACGTCGTGGCGCTCGGCCTGTCTTCGGGCTTCCTCGAGCCGCTGGAATCGACCAGCATCTTCCTGATCCAGAGTGGCCTGGGCCACCTGATGGGCTTGTTAACGTCCGGTCAGCCGATCAGCGAGGGCGTGGTGGCCGGCTACAACGCGCGGGCCGTGCGCGAGTTCAGCCGCATCCGCGACTTCATCATCCTTCACTACTGCCTCACGGCGCGCCGCGACAGCGCGCTGTGGCGCGACATGGCGACGATGGAGCTGCCCGAGACGCTGGCCTTCAAGATCGACGCCTGGCGCCGCCTGGGCCTGCTGCACCTGCAGGGCGACGAGGGCTTTGACGAGCACAGCTGGCTGGCCATCCATGCCGGCATGCAGCACTGGCCCGAACGCACCGACCCGGTTCTGCAGGAAATGCCGCCCGACGAGGCGCGACAGGCCCTGCAGCAGCGCCGCCACGCCATCGCCGAGTCGGTTGCCCGGCTCCCCTCGCATGAGGCCTTCCTTGGCCAGGTGTTGGCGAGGGGCGGTGCATGAACGGCGCCCCGCCCCGCCGCCGTGCCGCCTGGCGCTGGCGGTGGCAGGCTCCCATCTATGCCCATGAACCCGTTTTAAGTTGCTGAAGTAGAAGACCATGAACCCGATACCACCCGAGGCCGGCAAGCCCACCACCGAAACCGGACAGCAGCAGCAATGGCGGCGGGGGGTCAACGGCTATGCGCTGACCATTGCGGTGATCGTCC
>NZ_JBFULE010001407.1:0-778 GCF_056400485.1 Roseateles sp. P5_B10 | reverse complement strand
TGGATAACTTTGTGGGCAACGCAGCGGCGCTGGCCTGCAGAGGCCGTCAAATCAAGGCCTTGGACAAGTTGCCTCAAGTTTGAGCAGTGGAATTCGAATTGAAAAACAAGGCCTTATGTGCTCATGACAGCTCTGTGACGGGCGAAATGAGCCGAAATTGCCCGCCAGCCCAGTATTGGCGCGGCTGTGGACTTCCCGGCCCGCGCCGGCATTGGGTTTGCGCGTGATTGAGCCCCGCGAAGCCGCTTCAAATCGTCGTGTCTGGGGCGTGGCTGGTTTGCTGGAGGCGGTGAGCCAGAGCCTGGCTGAGCGCTTCTCGGTCGTCGCCGTTGGCGGCGAGATCACTGGCTTCACGCGCGCCGCCAGCGGCCACTGCTATTTCGGATTGAAGGACGCCGACGGCCATGCCGCCAGCCTGCGCTGCGCGATGTTCCGCCGCGCCGCCGCCATGCTGGACTTTGCGCCGGCCGAAGGCGTGCTGGTCGAGGTGCGCGGCCGCGTCGCCGTCTACGAGCCGCGCGGCGAGCTGCAGTTCGTCGTCGAGGCCATGCGCCGTGCCGGTGCCGGCACGCTGTACGAGCAGTTCCTCGCGCTGCGGGCGCGGCTGACGGCCGAGGGCCTGTTCGATGCCGACACCAAGCGCGCGCTGCCCACCCACCCGCGCCGCATCGGCGTCATCACGTCGACGGCCGGTGCAGCCCTGCACGATGTGCTGACGGCGCTGGCGCGGCGAGCGCCCCAGGTCGAGGTGCTGGTCTACCCGAGTCCGGTGCAGGGC
>NZ_JBFULE010001406.1:0-779 GCF_056400485.1 Roseateles sp. P5_B10 | reverse complement strand
GGTGCAGGTGCGCAAGCCCGGAGGGCACCACCAACATTGACGGCGGGCCGCATTGGCGGGTTTTAACAAGCTCTCGGCGGGGCAGATCGAGACACTGACTCCATCGATCCACCCCACCCAGGAGCCTGTCATGAGCACCACCATCCGCCCCTTCCGCATCGACATCCCGCAAGCCCAGATCGACGACCTGAAGCAGCGCCTGCGCCAGACCCGCTGGCCCCAGACCACCGTGCAGGATTGGAGCCGCGGCCAGGCCACCGGTTTCATTCGCGAACTGGCGGAGCAATGGCTGGATGGCTACGACTGGCGCCCGCACGAAGCCGAGCTGAACCGCCATCCGCAGTTCCTGACCGAGATCGACGGCCAGACCATCCACTTCCTGCATGTGCGCTCGCCCGAGCCGCATGCGCTGCCGCTGATCCTCACGCATGGCTGGCCCAGCACGGTGGCCGAGTTCCTCGATGTGATCGGCCCCTTGAGCAACCCACGCGCCCATGGGCTGGACCCGGCGATGGCCTTTCACCTCGTCATCCCGTCTCTGCCCGGCTTTGCCTTCTCGTCGCCGCTGGCCGGCCCAGGCTGGGAGGCCACGCACACTGCCGCCGCCTGGGACACGCTGATGAAGCGCCTGGGCTACGAGCGCTATGGCGCCCAGGGGGGCGACGGCGGCGCGCTCGTCGGCCGCGAGCTGGGCATCCTGAATCCGCGGGGCTTGGTGGGCGTGCACCTGCAGCAGATCTTCGCCTTCCCGAGCGGCGCGCCGGGCGAGATGGAGAAGC
>NZ_JBFULE010001405.1:0-784 GCF_056400485.1 Roseateles sp. P5_B10 | reverse complement strand
GAGGTTTACCAAGACCTTGGCCGTGCAGGCCCCGGTCCCATTGCCGCCCTTGTTTCGCGATCCTGTTTCGCCCAGCTATAAGCGCGTGGCAACAGCGAGAACGGATATCATGACGGCACAACGAGGCATTGTCATCGGCGGCGGAGCGTTTGCCGGGCTGGCATTGGCGCTGGCGTTGCGGCAGGGGCTTGGCCCCGATCTGCCGATCATTGTCGCCGATCCCGCGCTGGCGGCGAGGCCGAGCCGCGATCCGCGTGCCACGGCCATCGTTGCTGCCTGTCGGCGGCTGTTCGATGCTCTCGGTGTCTGGGATGCCGTGGCCGCCGAAAGCCAGCCGATCCTCGACATGGTCGTTACTGATTCCAAGCTGGAAGACGCCACTCGTCCGACCTTCCTGACCTTCGGCGGTCATGTGGAGCCGGGCGAGCCATTCGCACATATGGTCGAGAATCGCCGGCTGATCGACGAACTCGTGATCCGCGCCGAAGCGGCGGGCGTCGACCTGCGTGCGACTGCGGTGACGACGTTCGATTCAAGGGCCGACGGTGTCAGCGTCACGCTCGGGGATGGCAGTGTGATCGAGGCTGGCCTGTTGGTCGCCGCCGATGGCGCGCGCTCCAAGCTGCGTGAGCGCGCGGGTATTGCGACCCATGGCTGGGACTATGACCAGTCCGGCATCGTCGTCACCGTCGGCCATGAGCGCGATCATGACGGACGTGCCGAAGAACACTTCCTGCCCGCCGGGCCGTTCGCAATTCTGCCTTTGACTGGCAAGCGTTCGTCG
>NZ_JBFULE010001404.1:0-785 GCF_056400485.1 Roseateles sp. P5_B10 | reverse complement strand
GGCATGAGCGAAGCGCTGCCGCCGGCCAGCACCGTCAACGGCCCGGGAATGAGCGAGTTGCCCAGCGCCGGATCGCGCAGATCAAGAAGCGAGATCAGGAACGACGAGAACAGAGCGGGTGTCGAACTGCGGATCTGGCCGAGGTCGGGCGGCAAAAATCCGGTGCCACGGCTGGCGCGGAACGTGACATCACGCGTTGGCGCATAACGAAAACCAAGCGTGTGGCTCGTCGATCCAAAGCTGTTGATCGACGGCGTCTGGGGCGTGAACGGGCCGGCGGCGCTATCGACCTCAATTGAAGAGCCCGAGAAATCGGTCCGGTAAGCGTCATGGCGAACCGAAGCCATCAGTTCCAGCATGTTCACGAAAGGCATGTCATTGCCGGGCGAAATCAACGGCGCGCGCAGTTCCAGATATTGCGCATCAACCCTGCGATGTGCTTCAGGCGTCCAGTAGAAGGCGCTTGTACCGCCCACATCACTGGTATCGACTGCATCGTCGCTGGTCTCATTGCGTCGTTCAACAAGCGCGGTGGCGGTGAGCTTGCCGCCTGGAAGCTCCACGACCGGGCCGCTCAGCCGCAAGGACAGCGTCTTGAGCGTGTTGCCAACTTTGCCGTTCTGCTTGAAGAACGTGAACAGTGAGTTGAGATCGCTGAGCGGTGAAGCGGAAATATCGCGAAAAACCTCGCCCTGAAGGGTTTCGTCGGCGGTCGGTGATGCGGCACCGAGAACCGTGCTGTTGGTGCTGGTGGTGGTGCTGCGCAGCCAGCCATAGTCCAGCAC
>NZ_JBFULE010001403.1:0-789 GCF_056400485.1 Roseateles sp. P5_B10 | reverse complement strand
GTGCACCTCTTGGATCTGCATCTCTGCAGGTGCCTGGAAGTTGCCTTGGCCATTGCCACCACGGTCATTGCCGCCACGACGGCCACCGGCACCACCGCGCGCCGGAGCACGCCAGTTGCCGCCGCCACCCGGGCGGTTCGCGCCGGCGGGACCGGCACCGATGGTCTTGAGGCCGCGCTTCTTGGCGGCGTCATCGGCCCAACTGGACGACAGCTTCTCGGACTTGACCGACTTCTTGTCGCCCGGCTTGCCGGCGCCTGCGCCCGCTGCAGCAGGTGCTGCGCCTGGCGTGCCGGCCTTCTTGTGGATGGTGCCCTTGATGCCCGCGGCGGCTTCGGCCGGCTTGGGCTCTTCGGGCTTCTTCGCGACCAGCACCTTTTTGGGTGCATTCATCATCGCGCGGATCTTGGCGGCCTCGTCCTCGGCGGCCTTGCGGCGGCGGGCCAGGTCGTCCTGCTTCTGCTTCTCTTCGGCAGCGGCATCGACGGCCTTGACGACGCGCAGCGCCGGCTTGGCCACTTCGGGCGCGGGCGGTGGCGGGGCGACGACTTCAGGCGCAGGTGCGGGCGGCGGCGGCGCAACGACTTCAGGCTCGGGCGCAGGCGCGGCGGCCTTGGCACCGCGCTTGGAGGCGGCCTTGTTGATCGCGGCAGCTTCGGCGGCGGCAGCAGCGGCATTGCGCTGGCGGGCCTCGGCCTGCTCGACGGGCGTGACCTCCGGCTTGGCGGCGGCAGCTGCAGCGGCAGCTTCGGCAGCGGCCTTGGCGGCGGCTTCGGCGGCAGCCTGCTC
>NZ_JBFULE010001402.1:0-791 GCF_056400485.1 Roseateles sp. P5_B10 | reverse complement strand
GTGCCGCCCTGCCCCGCGCCCTGACCACCACCCACCACGACCTCGGGCACCAGTTGCACGCCRGCGCCGGCCAGGGCCTGGGCGACCTGCACGATGGCGTAGTTGCCCGATTCCATCGAGCCGATCTTCTGGCGGATGACCTCGGCCTCGGCCTCACCGATGGCCAGCGTGCGGCCGGCCTCGGCCTGGCCGGTCACGCGCGTGACCTCGGCATCGGCTTCCGCCGTGATTTTCTTCGAGCGCGCCGCACCGTCAGCCGTCTTCACCGCCGCCTGGGCGCTGAACTCGGCGATGGCCACCTTGCGCTCGGCATCCACCACCTGGGCCTGGGTGCGGGCCAGGGCCGTGGCCTGCTCGAGCTGCTGGCGCACGCCCTGGGCTTCCATCTGCGTCGTGAAGGTGACCTTCTCCTGCTCGGCCAGCTTGCGGTCGGTCAGCGTCTTCATCAGTTCGGCCGGCGGCACGATGTCGCCGATCAGCGTCTCCACCGCACCGACGTCATAGGCCTTCAACGCCACGGCGATGGCGGCCTTGGCCTCGGCCTGGCGCTCGCTGCGCTTCTTCAGGAAGTCGATGACGTCCGAGTTCTGCGCGGCGTTGCGGAAGTAGTTGCCGATGGTGGGCTCCAGCACCTGCGTGACCAGGGCCTCCATGCTGCCGAAGCGGGCGATGACCTTGGGCGCGTCGTTGCGCGGGATGTGGATGATCTGGCTGACGTCGAGGTTGAAGGTGAAGCCGTCGGCCGAGCGCACGGTGATGGTGGACAGGTTGGCGTCCAGCCGGTGGGCCTC
>NZ_JBFULE010001401.1:0-792 GCF_056400485.1 Roseateles sp. P5_B10 | reverse complement strand
CGTGGTGCTGGACTTCCTTCACGTCTACCGGCGCTGGTCGGCACCGACGGCTGAGCTGAAGGCCGCCCGGGCGGGGCTGCTCAAGGGCGTGGGGCTGGCGTTGCCGGTGGAGTGGTTCTAGGGGTACGGCTTGGAAATCCCGGTCCTATAGTCGCGCCGCGCCGCGGCATTGCGCGGTCGCTGGAGCGCTGCCATGGCGGAGAAGCAGGCGAAGAAGCAGGCCAGGAAGCCGGTGAAGAGCCGTGCCATCGGGCCCAGTGCGGCGGCCAGGATCGGCGAGGTCGTGGTCGGCCCGGTTGCGCCGCCCATCGTGGTCGGCCCGACTCCGCCGCCCATCATCATCACGCCGGGGCCCATCCCACACGCCATCGAGTACGTCGGCAACCTGTTCAGCGGCAGCCGCCCCGGCGACGCGGTGGTGCGGCCAGACGACCTCGTGGCGCTGCGCATCGAGCTCGTCAATGTCGCCCGCAAGCCGGGCAGCAAACCGCCCGTGCTCGCCGCTAGCGGCAGCGGCGCGGCCTCGCTGATCGTCCACCATCCGCCGCAGTCCATCGCCGAAGAGGTGTTCTTCGAGCAGCAGGCCGCCGGCACCGGCACGCCCGACATGCCGCCGCCGCTCGACGGCAAGCCAGCGCCCTCGGCGGTGGTGCCGGACAACGAGGTCGACCCGCCGCCCATCCGCGCCCGTGCGGCCAACGAGTCGCGCGTCGTGTTCGAGTGGCCGGCCGGCTTCGAGTGCCCCTACACGCTGGACGGGCTGCTCGGCGCCATCCGCACGCTGGACATGCG
>NZ_JBFULE010001400.1:0-795 GCF_056400485.1 Roseateles sp. P5_B10 | reverse complement strand
CACCACCTGGGACCCCGAGAGCGACTTCAAACCGCTGCACSAGATCAACCCGCTGCGCCTGGGATGGATTCAGCAGCTCTGCCCTTTGGCAGGCAAGCGTGTGCTGGACGTCGGTTGTGGCGGCGGCATTCTGAGCGATTCCATGGCACGTGCCGGCGCCCAGGTGCTGGGCATCGACCTGTCGACCAAGCCGCTGCGCGTCGCAGAACTGCACGCCATGGAGGCGGGGACCGAAGGCGTGGAATACCGCGAAATCGCTGTCGAAGCGTTGGCCACTGAACAACCGGCCAGCTTCGACGTGGTTACCTGCATGGAGATGTTGGAGCATGTGCCCGACCCGGCCTCGGTCGTGCGGGCGCTGGCGACGCTGGTCAAGCCCGGCGGCTGGGTCTTCCTGTCAACGCTCAATCGCAACGCCAAGTCGTTTTTGCTCGCCATCGTTGGTGCGGAGTACGTACTGCAGATGCTGCCCAAGGGCACGCACGAATACGCGCGCTTCCTGAAACCATCGGAGCTGTCGCAGTTCTGCCGCGACTCCGGGCTTGAGCTGCAAGGCAGCCGCGGCCTGACCTACAACCCGCTCACGCAGCGCTACAGCCTCGGCAGCGACACCGACGTGAACTACCTGCTGGCTTGCCGCCGTCCCGCTTGAAGCTCCCTGCGCCTTGGTCGCATTTGCGGGCCGTGCTGTTCGACCTGGACGGCACGCTGATCGACAGTGCTGCTGACCTTGCGGCGGCGGCCAATGCGATGCGCGCCGATCGTGGTCTCACCCCGCTGCCGTTGCCGCAATAT
>NZ_JBFULE010001399.1:0-799 GCF_056400485.1 Roseateles sp. P5_B10 | reverse complement strand
CGATGGGAATCAAGAGGGTTGGCGAGGTGCGCAGAATGGTCATCATACGCTGTTTCGGCGTCTGATATTCGGCGCGCGGATAGTTATAGATGTAGCCCATCAGCGCGATGACGATGCAGAACATGCCGGTCAGGATCACCCCGGGAATGATACCGGCGATCAGCATGTCACTGACCGACACCTGCGCCAAAACGCTGTAGACCACGAACATCACCGATGGCGGGATGATGGGGCCGAGCATGCCGCCATAGGCCGTGAGGCCGGCAGCAAAGGTCTTGTCGTAGCCTTTCTTTTCCATTTCCGGGACCATGATCTGCGCCATGATCGCGACCTGTGCGGTCGCCGAGCCGAGAATGGAGGAGATGAACATGTTGGCGAGAATATTGACGTAGGCCAGTCCGCCCTTCAGCGAGCCGACAAAGGCCATCGCCATGTCGACGATGCGCTTGGTGATGCCGCCGCCATTCATGATCTCGCCGATCAGGATGAACAGCGGAATCGCGATCAGGCCGTAGCTGTCGACGCCGCCGAACAGCTGCAGCGGATAGGATTGGAACAGCACCGGATTGCCGGATGCCATGATGTAGACGAAACCGGCAAGGCAGAGACAAAGGCCGATCGGCACGCCGACCAGCATGATCACCGTGAATGCAGCGAAGGTGATCATCAGTTGACCCCGTCGAGTTCAGAGAGCTGGAAGCCTTTCGGCGGCACCTTGGCGACGAGACCGAGGTCCTCGAGCAGATTGGCAATGCCATGGATGGTGATCGACACCGCGAAGATTGGCAGTGTCAGATAC
>NZ_JBFULE010001398.1:0-799 GCF_056400485.1 Roseateles sp. P5_B10 | reverse complement strand
GACGTCGAAAAAGGCGTGCGGCTGACGCGCTACGGCGGTGATTGCTATTCCTATTGCATGCTCGCCGCTGGCCATCTCGACCTTGTCATCGAGACCGAGCTGAAGCCCTACGATATCGCAGCCCTGATCCCGATCATCACCGGCGCTGGCGGCGTCGTGACGACATGGGAGGGCAAACCCGCGCAGAACGGTGGCCGCATCGTCGCCGCCGGCGATCCGCGCGTGCATGAGGCGGCGCTGAAGATCCTCAACGCCTGATCAGGCACTGCTACGTCCGCGCCGCAGCCCGTAGATGCTCGATCATCTGCTGCGCGGGCCGCGACAACGTTTTCAGGTTGCGAAAGCAGATCGCCAGCTTGCGGTTCGCCCAGGGATCGCGAATCCGGATCAGGGCCAGCGCCGTAGACCGCGCACAGCGCCGCGCTGCGACCTCCGGTACAATCGCGATGCCGACGCCGGCTGCCGCCATCTGACACATCGCATCGAAATCCCGCATCTGCGCCCGGTACCGAAGCCGTGCCCCGAGTTGCGCTGCATATTTGCCAATGTGGTTCTGCAGTGCCGTCGCATTGGTGAGGCCGATGAAATCGCGATCAATGATCTCATGGAAATCGATGTGACGCCGGCCGGCGAGATCGCAGCGCGGCGCCGTCACCAGCATTAGCCGGTCTTCGTTGAAGGTGAAGCGTTCGAGACTGTCCGGCAGCGTGTGCTCGGCGGCGAAGCCGAAATCGGCAATGCCGGCAGCGATTGCCTGTGCAATATCGGCGCTTTCGCGCTCCTCGACCTCGAGGCTGAC
>NZ_JBFULE010001397.1:0-805 GCF_056400485.1 Roseateles sp. P5_B10 | reverse complement strand
GCTCCGTGAAGGCGCGGCAGCTTAACGCTCCGGCCGCGAACCCTGAAGCCCACGCGCCACGCAACGCTGCCGCAACGCCTGGCCACCACAGTCGCTGCATGTCGATGGACGAGAACACCACCCGGCTGCGAGCACTCGCGGCGCCGCGCTGCGGTCTGCTCAGCTGGTGGGCACCGAGGCCGGGTGCGTTCAGCGCCCGCGTGGTGCTGGACGATGGCAGCCAGCGCGACTTCGACAGCCCCTTCGAGCTGGCGCGCTTCCTGAGCACCCCTATGTCGAATGCGCCGGCCACGTCGAGCGGCCTGCGCTGACCTCGCACAATCCGCGCATGCAAGAACCGTCGGGTGCCGAGCTGGAGTTGCGCGTGTTGGGGCCGGTGCGCCTTTGGCGCGGTGGCCATCCCGTGGCGTTGACGAATCGCAAGACGCAGGCGCTGCTGCTGGTGCTCGCGCTGGACGGCGGCGCCAGCCGCCCGCGTTTGTGCGCGCTGCTGTGGCCGGATCTGGACGAACCCAGCGCGCGCCGCAACCTGCGCCGCGAGCTGGCGCGGCTGCGCGAGGCGGGCGTGCCTGAATCCTTTCGGGCCGATGACGACCATCTGCACCCTGGCGACACGCTGAGTTGCGACCTGCTGCTGGCCGAAGCCATGCCCGAGCTGGCGCTTGCGGGCTGGCCGGGCGAGCTGGCGGACGGCCTGCAGCTGGACGACGCACCGCAGTTCGCGCCGTGGCTGGGCGCCGCCCGCGAGCGGGCATTGCGGCTGCGGCTGCGCGCGCTGGAGGCCGCGGCCACGGCCGCCGAGGCG
>NZ_JBFULE010001396.1:0-806 GCF_056400485.1 Roseateles sp. P5_B10 | reverse complement strand
CCGTGAAGGCCGCACTGGCGCTCGGTCAGCATGGCGCAACCAACGATTGCTTTTTTGCTTTACTTTGTGCGTCGCTCAAATTAATATTTGGTCTGACCGCATTTGATAGAAAATAAAGCCCGGTCCGACCAAGCAAACGGAGGAGACAAACACGTGCTGGCCGAAGCGACGGGGAGCCAACAGCTGCTGAAGACCGATCTCACACCTCTGCTCCTCATTGGCGCAGAGGTTGGCATTGAGTCCGTGCGCACTGTCGCCACTTCGCTGGCGGGCGAGATTCAAGGTTGCGTGACCGCTCGCTAYGGGGCCAGTCCGACCGCCGAGGCCTGCGTGGCCAGTCTCGCAAGCGCGCTACAGGACTTGCACAGGCAGGTCCGCCCTGGCCAGCAAGTCCTCGGCATCGGCATCGGGTTGCCGGGTAGCATCGACGAGGCGCAAGGCATCGTGAACTTCGCCCCCCATCTGGGCTGGCGTGACGTGCCCATCGCCGCACTATTGAGCGAGAAGCTTCGCGGCACCTCGCTCGCCGATGCCCCGCTGTTTGTGCAGAACGAAGCCGACATGGCCGCGCTGGGAGAACTGGAGTTCAACCCCACCCCTGACTCGGACCCGCTCTTGTATGTCTCCATCAACCAAGGCATCGCCGCTGGTGTCATCGTGGGAGGTCGTCTGCTGACTGGAAGCCGGGGATACGCAGAGGAGGTAGGTCATATGGTCCTGCAGTTCAATGGGCCTCTGTGTTCCTGCGGGCGGCGCGGTTGCGCTGAAGCCATGATCGCGACACGGGCCGTCCAGCGCGGCAGCGC
>NZ_JBFULE010001395.1:0-806 GCF_056400485.1 Roseateles sp. P5_B10 | reverse complement strand
CCGCCTGCCCGAGGCCTTCAAGATGCTGGCCCGGGTGTCGCGCATCATGGAGCAGCTGGTGCACGCCTGGGACGTGCTGGCGACGATGACGCCGCCCGAGTACAGCGCCATCCGGCCCTACCTGGCCAAGAGCAGCGGCTTCCAGAGCGCGCAGTACCGGCGCATCGAGTTCCTGCTCGGCAACAAGAACGCCGCCATGCTCAAGCCCCACGAGCACCGGCCCGACYTGCTGGCCCAGGTGAAGCAAGCCTATGACGCGCCGTCCCTCTACGACGAGGCGCTCAAGCTGATGGCGCGGCGTGGCATCCCGGTGCCAGCGGCCAACCTCAGCCGCGACTGGACCCAGCCCCACGTGGCCGACGAGGGCGTCAAGGAAGCCTGGCTGACGGTCTACCGCGCCCCTGAGAAAAACTGGGACCTGTACCAGATGGGCGAGGAGCTGGTGGACCTGGAAGACGCCTTCCGCCTCTGGCGCTTCCGCCACGTGACGACGGTAGAGCGCGTCATCGGCTTCAAGCGCGGCACCGGCGGCACGGGCGGCGTCAGCTATCTGCGCAAGATGCTGGACGTGGTGCTGTTCCCGGAGCTGTGGGCGCTGCGCACGGAGCTGTAGGGAAAAACGCCGGGCGTTGTCGATTTCGGCCGGCCTCGACCGTCGTTCCTGGCCCGGCCCGGTCGGCCGGGTTTGGAAAGGACCCGATGAAACTGCTCCTCACCTCCGCCGGCATCCGCAACGCGAGCATCCATGCCGCGCTGCTCGACTTGCTGGGCAAACCCATCGCCGAGTGCCATGCGCTGTGCATCCC
>NZ_JBFULE010001394.1:0-809 GCF_056400485.1 Roseateles sp. P5_B10 | reverse complement strand
TGGTCGGCCAGTGCGCCCGGCAGCCATTCCCCGCCCAGTGGCTTGGGCACGCGGATCAGGCCCGTTTCATAGACCAGGATGCGGCGCATCGCTGGCAAGGCATCGCTCTTCACACGAGCCACCTCAAGGCCGGCCACACCAGGCACGGCACCGGCCGGCGGAAACAGGCGCTCACGCACATTTCGCGCCGCATCCGGTGTCGCCGCGAGATAGGCCATGGCCGACTCCGGCGCGCCGCCGGCCAATATGTGGTCCGCCGCGATGCCGCGCTCGATCATGGCCATGGCCGCCGGCACTGAGCGGGCCGCCAGCTGCATCGTCGGCCGCACGCCGATGACCAGCCACGGCTTGGCGCCGAAGTAACCCGTATAGGGGCTGATGCGCGTGGCGGCGCAGGACTGAGCGCAGACATTGGGCTGCAACCCGACGCCAAGAGCGCTTGTCAGTGAATTGCAGTCCACGGCATAGGGCTGCACCCAGGCCAGGGCCAGGCCGTTGACATGCTCGGACATCTGGCTGCGGATGGCCTGGTCGAGCGCCGTGAACTCCTCGCGCGTCAGGCTGTTGCGCAGCGGCAGTTGCACCCGCAGGATCTGCTCGGCCGGGATGCCGCGGCGCCTGGCGTAGTACTCACCCACGGTGACGGAATAGGGGTCGGCCGTGTTGATGACGAGGCCCAACTCATTGGCCGTGATGCGGCCGTACAACCGCGGCGCGCGGGCCCAACGTGACTCGCCAGGGGCCGGCGCAGCAGAAGCCGGCTCCGCGGCCTGGGCTGCGCCCATGCTGGCTATCGCCAGGGCAAGGCC
>NZ_JBFULE010001393.1:0-812 GCF_056400485.1 Roseateles sp. P5_B10 | reverse complement strand
GATTCATCCCGCGTTCGGATTCGTTGCGGCCTTCGCGGAAGCGGCCACCATTGGCGGATTGGCGGACTGGTACGCCGTTGTCGCGCTGTTCCGTCGGCCGCTGGGTCTGCCGATTCCACACACCGCGATCATCCAGGCGAATCAAAATCGCATTGCCGACAAGCTGGGTGAATTCATCGAGGTGCATTTCCTCGAAGCCGCGCCGGTCGAGGCCAAATTACGTGAGGTGGATTTTGCGAGTTTTGTCGCGGATTGGCTGAGCGATAAAAAGCGTAGCGCGGACCTCGCGCGCTTCTTGCTGCGGCTGTTGCCGGAGGCGATGTCGGCGACGGAAACGTCTGGTCTCAAAACCTTCATTATCCGCCGCGTGATGACGCAGCTGCAGTCGGTTGATCTCGCGCCCATCGCTGCCGGCACCATGCGCGGCTTCATCAAGGATGGTCGCCATCAGGGCCTGCTCGACAATCTGCTCGGCGCCATGCATGGCGCGCTGACCGAGCCGGACACGCTGGCCGTCATCAAGAACAAGATTCGCGACGAGCTGCCGACATTGCTCAAACTCTATCGCGCCGATGCGTTCCTGCTAAAGCGCATCGTCGCGTCTGCCACGACCTTCTTCGACGACGTGCGCAAGGATCCCGCGCATCCGTTCCGCGGCGAGTTCGATCGCATGCTGCTGTCCTTCGTTGATCGGCTGGAGACGGAGCCCGGCTTCACCGGCCGCATCGATGGCTTGAAGCGCGATCTGCTGGCGCGGCCCGAGCTTGCCGAGCTTGGGCGTAATCTCTGGAATAATGCGCGCAGTTTCATCG
>NZ_JBFULE010001392.1:0-814 GCF_056400485.1 Roseateles sp. P5_B10 | reverse complement strand
CTTCTCGGAAGGTCCGAATATCTTCGGCACTGTCGGTGAGCTGGAGAAGCTGCTGAACGGCGTGCTGCCGCCGGAACAGATTACTGACATCATTTCCGAAGTTCTGGGCAACAAGACCAAGTCAGTTTGGGAGCGAATCTCTCTCGTCTCGGAAAGCTTGCTCGCCAACTATCTCCTCAAGGAGCATCCGCAAACCGCTGCGCTCATTCTCTCGCGGGTGAAGCCGGCGTGTGCGGCCCGCGTGATGAGTCATCTTCCGCCGGATATCCGGCACGACCTGATGCGGCGTATGCTCAGCCTCAAGCCTGTTGTTGAGGATGCCATGGGCATTATCGAGAAAACGATGCATGAAGACTTCATGATCAACTTCGCTCGGAACCTGGCGTCCGACACCTATCCGCGCATGGCCGACATCATCAACAAGATGGAGCGGACGCAGATGGAGGAATCGCTGAAGAACCTCACCGAATCGCGACCGAAGTCGGCCGAAATTCTGAAGGGCATGCTGTTTACCTTCGACGACATCGTGAACCTGACGGCCAAGGCACGCATGCTGATCTTCGATCAGGTGCCGACCGACCGCGTGGTGATGGCGCTCAAGGGATCGGATACGACATTCCGCGAACTCATTCTGTCGTCGCTCGCCTCGCGCACCCGTCGTCTGGTGGATCACGAACTGGCAAACGGTATCCCTGCGAATCAGCGCGAGATCCTGGACGCGCGGCGCGCCATTACCGACCTTGCGCTCGATATGGCCGGACGCGGCGAAATCGAACTCAATCCCGATCAAGAAGATCAGCCGGTATTCACCTGA
>NZ_JBFULE010001391.1:0-815 GCF_056400485.1 Roseateles sp. P5_B10 | reverse complement strand
GGCAGGTTCAACATTACTATTTGCTGATCGCAGTGCTGGCGATTGCGGCCCTCGTCGCCGCGCGAATTCGGCAATCGTCGCTCGGCCGCGCCATGATCGCCACCAAGGATTCCGAGATCGCCGCCGAACAGAGCGGCGTTGACACCACGCGCACCAAGCTGATCGCCTTCATGATCGGCGCGGTCTATGCCGGCCTCGCGGGTTGCCTCTATGCCTCCTCGATCCGCTTCATCAGCCCGGACAGCTTCTCGGGCACCCAGGCCATCCTGCTGATGACCATGCTGATCGTCGGTGGCATGGGCTCGATCCCCGGCTGCATAATCGGCGCCGTGGGGCTAACCGTTTTACCGGAGGCGCTACGTTTCCTCGGGCAATGGTACCTCGTGCTTTATGGCCTCGGCGTCATCGCCGTGATCGTGCTGACGCCCGGCGGCCTCGCATCGCTGGCATCACGGCTACCACTCTGGGCAGGTGCGCGATGACGGATCAAGCGATCATCACCGCGCGCGGCGTGACGCGCCGTTTCGGCGGCCTTGTCGCGCTCGACGGCGTCGATCTCGACGTCCCCAAGGGGATCGTGCAGGCGATCATCGGCCCCAACGGCTCAGGCAAAACCACGCTGCTGAATGCTCTGTCCGGCGCCTCCCATGCCGATGCCGGCTCGATCCGCATCGACGACAAGGAGATCTTCCGCCTCAGGCCCAACCGCATCGCGCGACTCGGGCTGGCGCGCACGTTCCAGAACATCCGGGTGTTTTCCAATCTCACCGTGCTGGAAAATGTGAAAGTCGCCGCTGCCTGCAACACGCCCATGT
>NZ_JBFULE010001390.1:0-823 GCF_056400485.1 Roseateles sp. P5_B10 | reverse complement strand
CCGAGACGCAGAGCGACCCGCTGCTGCGCGCCTACGACACCCTCATCATCGACGAGGCCCACGAGCGCAGCCTCAACATCGACTTCCTGCTCGGCTATCTGCGTGAGCTATTGCCGCGCCGGCCCGACCTGAAGATCGTCGTCACGTCGGCCACCATCGACGCGGACCGGTTTGCGCGGCATTTCGAGTCGAGCAAAGGTCCCGCGCCGGTGCTGACGGTGTCGGGGCGACTATTCCCGGTCGAGCAGCGCTACCGGCCCTTCGAGGAAAGCCGCGAGTACGACCTGAACAACGCGATCACCGACGCGGTGGACGAACTGTGGCGCGAGGGCGGCGGCGACGTGCTGGTCTTCCTGCCCGGCGAGCGCGAGATCCGCGAGGCGGCCGAGGCGCTGCGCAAGCACCACCCGCCGGGGGTGGAGGTGCTGCCGCTGTTCGCGCGGCTGTCGCAGGCCGAGCAGGACAAGGTCTTCGAGCCGCATGGCCAGCGCCGCATCGTGCTGGCCACCAATGTGGCCGAAACCTCGCTCACAGTGCCGGGCATCCGCTATGTCATCGACCCTGGCCTGGCGCGGGTGAAGCGCTACAGCTACCGCAACAAGGTCGAGCAGTTGCTGATCGAGCCGGTCAGTCAGGCGGCTTCGAATCAGCGCGCGGGCCGCTGCGGCCGCGTGTCCAACGGCATCTGCATTCGCCTGTACAGCGAGAAGGAATTCAACGAGCGGCCCAAGTTCACCGACCCCGAGATCCTGCGCAGCAGCCTGGCCGGCGTCATTCTGCGCATGAAGGCGCTGCACCTGGGCGAGGTCGAGCGCTTCCCCTT
>NZ_JBFULE010001389.1:0-824 GCF_056400485.1 Roseateles sp. P5_B10 | reverse complement strand
CATCATGTGTGGCGCCATCCCCGTCTTCCTGACGCCGACGCGCAACCACTACGGCATCATCGGGCCCATTCCCGAGAGCGAGTTCAGTCCGGAGACCATCCGCGCCAAGATCGCCGCCAACCCGCTGCTGGCGCACATCGACGCTGCCACGGTCAAACCCTCCATCGTCACGCTGACGCAGAGCACCTATGACGGCGTGCTCTACAACACCGAAACCATCAAGAAGAAGCTCGACGGCTACATCCCGACGCTGCACTTCGATGAGGCCTGGCTGCCGCATGCGGCCTTTCACGATTTCTACGGGCAGTTCCACGCGATGGGCAAGAACCGTCCGCGCCCGAAGGAAGCCATGGTCTACGCGACGCAATCCACGCACAAGCTGCTGGCTGGCATCTCGCAGGCCTCGCAGGTGCTCGTGCAGGATTCGCAAAGCGTCAAGCTGGACAAGCATCTCTTCAACGAGGCCTACCTGATGCATACGTCGACCTCGCCGCAATACTCGATCATCGCGAGCTGCGACGTGGCTGCGGCGATGATGGAGCCGCCCGGCGGTACGGCGCTCGTGGAGGAAAGCATCCGCGAGTCGCTGGACTTCCGCCGTGCCATGCGCAAGGTCGAGTCGGACTATGGCGACGACTGGTGGTTCAAGGTCTGGGGGCCGGACTTCCTGCGCGCGCAGGATGACCAGGGCAGCGAGCCCGTGTCGGCGGACTGGATGCTGCACGCCGACGAGGACTGGCATGGCTTCGGCGCGCTCGCCGAGGGCTTCAACATGCTGGACCCGATCAAGTCCACCATCATCACGCCCGGGCTGGACAWGGAAG
>NZ_JBFULE010001388.1:0-826 GCF_056400485.1 Roseateles sp. P5_B10 | reverse complement strand
GGCGAGCGCCTGGCGGAATTGGCCGCGCCTGCTGCCCACGCGGCCCTGCAGGCCCGCCGCCTCGGCCCGCCCGAGTCAGCGTTGAGTGCCCTGCCGCTGGCTGAGCTGAAGATTACCGGCGCTCAGCGGGTCAACGCCGAGGCGCTGCGGGCCGAACTGGCCCTGCAGCCGGGCGACACAGTAGGCCGCGCCGACCTGACCCGGGCCGTCGAGCGGCTGGACGGCACCGGCGATTTCGAGCGCATCGAGACCGAGATCGACGACCGCGACGGACGGCGCAGCGTCGAGTTCAAGCTCACCGAGGCCGACTGGGCCGCCAGCCGTGTGCGCTTCGGCCTGGAGCTGTACAGCAACTTCGCCGATGCCAACAGCTACTCGCTGGTGGCCATGCACGTCGCCAACTGGCTCAACCCCTGGGGCGCGGAGCTGCGCTCGGTCGCCCGCATCGGCTCCTCGCGCGGCCTCAACACCGAGTTCTACCAGCCGCTCGGCCCGGGCTCGCGCTGGTTCGCCAGCGCCAAGCTTGCCTACACGGCCGGCAGCAACGACGTCTTCGACCAGGGCCAGCGCGCGCTGCGCCTGTCCAGCAGCCTGACCAGCGCGCAGCTGGAACTCGGCCACCGCATCGCCGGCCTGGGCGACCTGCGGCTCGGCATCGGCCGCCTGCGTGCCAGCGACGAGGTGGTGCTGCCCGTCGTCCCAGAGGGCAGYCGCCGCTCGCAGAGCTATGGCCAGCAATACCTGGAACTGCACACCGACACGCTGGACTCCCTCGCCTTCCCCAGCCGCGGTCAGTGGACGACGGCGCGCATCGAATGGCTGCATC
>NZ_JBFULE010001387.1:0-826 GCF_056400485.1 Roseateles sp. P5_B10 | reverse complement strand
CCACGACACGATGTTTTTGGCCGGCTCAGTAAAGTCAGCCGCGATGAGTGCCTGCGTCGCTCTGCGCATGCGACAAGCCATGCTGCTCCCGGATCATGTCGGCAGCCCGCTCTCCAATGACGACACACGGCGCCATCGTGTTTCCGGTCGTGATACGCGGCATGATCGAAGCGTCGGCGACGCGCAGGCCGTCGATGCCGTAGACCTTTAGCTCGCGATCAACCACGGACATGCTGTCGCGTCCCATCTTCGCCGTGCAGGACTGGTGCCAATAGGTGACCGCCGATTTCCGGATGAAATCGATCAATCCCGCATGGTCGCGTGGACCCGGGGCTGCCTCGCTCTGGATCAGCGGAGCGAATGCCTCGTTGTTGCCGACCTCGCGGCACAACTCCACGGCCGCGATTGCAGCGGCCAGATCCTCGGGCGCGCTCAGTGCGTTCGGCTCGATGAGAATGGGATCGGTGTGGTCAGGCCCGGAGAGCCGCAACCGGCCACGGCTTTTTGGTTGGGCAAGCCCGGCGAACATGGTCCAGCCATGTTCCGGTGTCGCGATCTCCGCCTCAGCGGGCGAGGGCACCGCGAATTCGAGCTGGCACTGAACGATATCCGGCTGAAGCAGACGGGAATCGCTTTTCCAGTAAAGCGTCGCTTCGCAGCCACCGCCGCCGACGCCTTCAGGCTTGCGATAGGCCCAGGTGCACCCGAAAGCGAGATGATCCTGATGGTTGCGGCCGACGCCGGGCAAATGCTGGACAACAGCGATGCCGTGGGCCTTCAACTCATCGCGCGGGCCGATGCCCGACTGCATGAGGACCTTGGGCGT
>NZ_JBFULE010001386.1:0-827 GCF_056400485.1 Roseateles sp. P5_B10 | reverse complement strand
GGGCCTGCGTCAACGTGCGGCACTTCGCGCAGGCCCACTTGCCGCGCACATGGCGCTCCACGGTGAAGCTGCCGGGCGTGTAGTCCAGCTTCTCGCTGACGTCCTCGCCGATGCGTGTCATCTGGCAGCCGCAGGGACACGTCGTGTCGCTGGGTTCGTGGTGTCGCTCCACACGCGGCAGATCGGCGGGCAGCGCGGCGCGCTTCGGCCTCTCGGGCGCGGGCTCGGTGTCCTTGCGCTTGGCCGCCATTAGCTCGGCCAGCTGAGCCTCCAGGGCGGCGAGGTCAGCATCCACCGCCTCGTCGAACAGCGCCTTCTGCTCAGCGTCGAGTTGCTCGCTCTTCTTGCCGAACTTCACGCGGCGCAACTGCGCCATCTCGAAGGTCAGCTTCTCGATCTTGGCGTCGCGCCACTCGATCTCGTGACGGTCGTGCGCCTGGCGGTCCAAGAGCGCTCGCACCTTGGCGCCGATATGGCCGAGCCCCGCGGCTTCCAGCGAGGCGATGTCTTCGGCACTGAGGGGCGCGGCGACTGACATGGCGGCAGTGTGGGGCGAGCGCGGGCCACGCGCATCGGCGCGAGCACCGATTGCGTCACAGCAAACGGATCGCGCCGTCGTCTTCCACGCGCTGCCACGGCAGGCCCAGCACCAGGGCCTGCAACTGAGGCTGCGTCAGCGGCATCTGCTCCAACGTGACCTCGCGAGGCCAGACGAAGCGGCCCTGGTGCAGACGCCTCGCTGCCAGCCACACGCCGATGCCGTCATGCACGAGTACCTTCATGCGCGTGGCGCGCCGGTTCGCAAAGAGATAGGCATGGTGCGGCTT
>NZ_JBFULE010001385.1:0-838 GCF_056400485.1 Roseateles sp. P5_B10 | reverse complement strand
TCGGGCGGAATGCCGGGTCCGCGATCGGTCACTGCGAATGTGACCGTGTGCTCCGAGCGGCGCGCCGTCAGCGTGATCGCCGAATTCTGCGGTGCGAAGCCGACCGCATTGGCCAGCAGATTATATAGTACCTGCACCACGCGGCTTTCGTCGCCGGTGAAGCTGCCGATGGCGGGATCAGCTTCGATCTGCAGCGCGATGTGATCCTTCGCCAGTCGATCCTGAATGCCTTCGGCCGCTGCAGCGATGGTCTTGCGGATATCGATGGGACAGAGATTCAGCGTCATCGCGCCGGCATCGATAGTGGCAAGATCCAGAATGTTATTGATGATCGCCAGCAGCGCACCGGTCGTGGTGGTGATGTAATCGAGATATTCCGCCTGCTTCGGCATCAGCGGGCCGGTGACGGGATCGCTCAGCAGATGCGCGAAGCCGATGATCGTGGTCAGCGGCGAACGCAGCTCGTAGGAAACGTGGTGGACGAAGTCCACCTTCATCTGGTCCGCGGTCTCCAGCGCCTCGTTGCGCTCGCGCAGCGCGCGCTCGACATTCTCGGCGTCTGAAATGTCCTGGAAGGTCAGCATGGTCGCGCCGTCTGGCAACGGCATGGTCATGCAGGCCAGCACGCTGCCGTCCTTGCGCTCGAGCTTGAGCGGGACAGATTTGCGATTGTCGATCCCTGTGATGGCGCTGCGGATCGCCTGCCATGTCGGCGTGTCGTCGAACAGTGGCCGGCACCAGGTCTCGACCATCTCGATATGCGGCCGCTGCTCCAGCGCCTCGTCGGACAGTCGCCACATCTTGGCGAAAGCCGGATTGAACAGTTGCGCGCGGCCGT
>NZ_JBFULE010001384.1:0-838 GCF_056400485.1 Roseateles sp. P5_B10 | reverse complement strand
CCTTCCAGCCATAAAGAACGCCCCGAAACTTTGCGTTGCGGGGCGTTCTTCATTGACGAGTTGAGCTTGTTGTCGGACAGGTTCGGGTGGATCGGTAAAGTTCGTCGAAAAAATTGCGTTGAAAAGTTTGGGTCTGACGGGCCCGGAGACAGACTTGTCACAGCGCCAGATCGCCTCCACATAAGCAAGGGCCTCGCCGATGAACGGATCTCTCCCGCGTTGACCCCTAGGCAGCAACTGCCTTCGCACTCGACCTGGCCGCACCTTCCAGCCATAAAGAACGCCCCGAAACTTTGCGTTGCGGGGCGTTCTTCATTGACGAGTTGAGCTTGTTGTCGGACACAGCTTATGAGCCACGTAGTTGCAGCTTATGCGCTCCAGTTCGCACGTTATGGGGGGCCCCCACATACTTTCACAAATTGGTGCAGCGCACACTCTCACCCGCACTGCCCCACATAGCCACACGCCGTACAAAAATCGCAGCCGTCCTTGTGGATCATGGTCGCGTTGCCGCATTCCGGACAGGGCTTGCCGGCCTGGACTTGCAGGGTGCCAGCGGCCGCCGCGAGCTTGGGTGCGGGCGTCTGCAGCAGGCCCATGTCGCTCAGTGGCTGGCCGGCTTCGTCGAGGATGCCGAGCATGGCGTAGCGATGGATGACGAGGCGGGCCACGTAGGCCACCGTCGAAGGCCAGACCTGCTGGCGGCGCTCACCGTTCAGTGACGGCACCGGCGCCATGAAGTGGCCCAGCGGCTCGCCGACATTGAGCAGCTTGCGCCAGTGACGGCACCGGCGCCATGAAGTGGCCCAGCGGCTCGCCGACATTGAGCAGCTTGCGC
>NZ_JBFULE010001383.1:0-839 GCF_056400485.1 Roseateles sp. P5_B10 | reverse complement strand
TCACCCGTGTGCTGCTGAATCTGATTGCGAACGGCTTTTACGCCGTGAGCGAGCGTCTTGCCGAACGCGGCTCGGGCTTCGAGCCGACTTTGAGCGCGCGGACGCGCAACCTTAGCGAATCCGTCGAAATTCGTATCCGAGATAATGGCGTCGGTATGTCACCCGACATCAAGGAGAAGATATTCGATCCCTTCTTCACGACCAAGCCTCCGGGAGAGGGGACCGGGCTCGGGCTGTCCATGACCTACGATATCGTGGTGAAGCAGCATGGCGGCCGTATCGATGTTGATACAGAGCCAGGCGCATTCACGGAATTCATAATCACATTGCCGCGCGGTAGCGAGGCCCGGAGAGATCGATCGTGACGTTAACGACACCTGCCATAGACATCGGCTTGCTTGCGGGATCCGGAGGAGCCCGCATGACCGCTACCGTTTTAATGGTCGATGATGAGCCCGATCTGGAAACGCTCGTCCTGCGAAAATTTCGCCGCCAACGCCGGGAAGGCCTGATCGACTTTCTGTTTGCCCGCGATGGCGCAGAGGCGCTCGATATGATCGATCGACATCCCCATGTCGATCTCGTTGTGCTCGACATCAACATGCCGCGTATGGACGGGCTGTCGCTGCTGGAAACGCTGCAGCAACGAGATGATCGGAAATCGGCGATCATCGTTTCGGCCTATGGCGATATGACCAATATCCGCACCGCCATGAATCGCGGAGCGTTCGACTTCCTGACGAAGCCGATCGATTTTTCCGATCTGGAGGCCACGATCCTGAAGACACTTCGGCATGTGGAAGCTCTGCGCGAGGCACAACGTCGCCAGACGGATGCGG
>NZ_JBFULE010001382.1:0-841 GCF_056400485.1 Roseateles sp. P5_B10 | reverse complement strand
CAGCGGCCCCGTCCGCGAGTTCGCCGGCCGCCAGATCCTGGACATCACCGGCAACCACCTGCCCCTGTCGCCCAAGTACAGCTTCGGCATCAACTTCTCACAGAGCTTCATGTTCGGCGAGGGCTGGGAGCTGACGCCCTGGGTCAACCTGAAGTGGCAGGACAAGATGTACTTCACCCTGCTCAACCTGGACAACCCGCACATCTCCGACAGCCAGAAGGCCTTCACCAAGATCGACGCCAGCCTCAAGCTGCAGGCGCCCAAGTACTGGCGCGCCGAGCTCTATGTGCTGAACGCGACCAACAAGATGACGAAGAACGCGGTGCAGGACGGCGGCGGCTTCGTGCGCGCCTACTGGAACGACCCGCGGACCTACGGGATTCGGGTGGGGATCGACTACTGAGGGTCACTCATGCCGGCCGGCGCGGGTTCGGCATTCAGGTGGCTGTCGGCGCTGGGCGATTTGTCGAACGGAGAGCGCGGAAATTCCGTTTTGCAGCGGTTGCTGACGGTCGGGGCCAGCGCCCGTGCGACAGCAAGGTGCCCAAAGCCGAAATTCGCCAACTTGCAGTTCCAGGCTGGGTGCAGCCGGTTGAAAATTGCGTGTGAATGGGCAGCGGCCACCGATACCGGACCTTGGCTGGCAACGTCGTGCCGCTCAGCGCTGGCGAGCGTTGACGGCGAACCCTTCGAATCCGGCCGGGCGGGCAGGATCGACACCTAAATAAACGGATTCAGCGGCAGGCGCTGCCCAGCCTGCCGCCAATGGCGTTCCCGGCGGCGACCGGCTGCCGCCCTCATTCTTTGGCGCGCTGAAGCGCGCGACGGCAAGCAGCATCAC
>NZ_JBFULE010001381.1:0-842 GCF_056400485.1 Roseateles sp. P5_B10 | reverse complement strand
CGAAGAACTTGGGCAGGCTGGCAATGACCACATCGCCCAGCGCGCCCACGGCGCCTCCTTCACCCTGGCCGAACATGGCGTGCGCGCAGTCCTCCAGCATCAGCACGCCGCGGCGCTGGCACCAAGCGTGCAGATCGCGCAGATCCAGCGGCAGGCCGAAGAAATGGGCAACGCACAGCACGCGCGTATCGGCGGGTGCATGCTGCTCCAGCCAGTCCAGGCTGGGGCGGCCATCGGCGTCAATGGGATAGAAACCCAGCTGATGCCCCAGCGTCAGCACCGGCGACACCATGGTGGGGCAGTGGTAGCTGGGCACCAGCACGCGCTGCTCCGGCGTGAGCGCCAGGCTCTCCAGGCCAAGCAGGATGGCTGCACGGCCGCTGCTGGTCAGCAGCGCTCCCGGCCGGTCAAGCAGGCAGGGCAGCGTCTGGGCCTCTGCGTCGACCTGCCTGTTGTGCGGGCCCGGCACCGGGTGCCGGGGCGCCAAGCGAGGCGTGAGGTCGACGTTCATTCGCGAATTTGATTCGGTCAGAGCCGGGCGGCGACGAAGTCCGCCAGCGAGCCCACTGTGGCAAAGGTGTCGCCGTCGATGTCGTCATCGTCGACGGCGAGACCGAGTTGCTCCTCCAGTGCGGTGATCAGGCYGACCACGGCCATCGAGTCCAGCTCGGGCAGGGCGCCGAGCAGGGCGGTGTCGCGGGTGAAGGTCTGGGCGCGGCCGTTCAGGCTCAGCACCTCGTCGAGAAGCCTCAGCACATGGCTGAGAACCTGATCTTTGTCCATTGGGAGCTTCCAAAAAGCAGCCGCGCAGTTTAGCCGTCCTCCCCCCCTTGCTCCCGGGG
>NZ_JBFULE010001380.1:0-843 GCF_056400485.1 Roseateles sp. P5_B10 | reverse complement strand
GAACTAAGGAGCAGATGCATGAAGGGACTACTCGACCTATTCAAGCAATTCACCCCCGATGAGCATTTCGATGCCATCCAGATCGGCCTGGCTTCTCCGGAGAAGATCCGCAGCTGGTCGTTCGGCGAGGTGAAGAAGCCCGAGACCATCAACTACCGCACCTTCAAGCCGGAACGCGACGGCCTGTTCTGCGCCAAGATCTTTGGCCCGATCAAGGACTACGAGTGCCTGTGCGGCAAGTACAAGCGCCTGAAGCACCGCGGCGTCATCTGCGAGAAGTGCGGCGTTGAAGTCACCCAGACCAAGGTCCGTCGTGACCGCATGGGCCACATCGACCTGGCCGCGCCCTGCGCGCACATCTGGTTCCTGAAGAGCCTGCCGTCGCGTCTGGGCCTGGTGCTCGACATGACGCTGCGCGACATCGAACGCGTGCTGTACTTCGAAGCGTATGTGGTCGTCGACCCGGGTATGACCCCGCTGAAGAAGTTCTCGATCATGAGCGAGGACGACTACGACGCCAAGCGCATCGAATTCGGCGACGAGTTCATCGCGCTGATGGGCGCCGAGGGCATCAAGAACCTGCTGCAGGAAATGGATCTCGACATCGAGATCGATCGCCTGCGCAACGACATGACCGGCTCCGAGCTCAAGGTCAAGAAGAACTCCAAGCGCTTGAAGGTCATGGAGGCCTTCAAGAAGTCCGGCATCAAGCCGAACTGGATGGTGCTGGACGTGCTGCCCGTGCTGCCGCCGGACCTGCGTCCGTTGGTGCCGCTGGACGGCGGCCGCTTCGCGACTTCCGATTTGAACGACCTTTACCGTCGTGTCATCAACCGCAATAAC
>NZ_JBFULE010001379.1:0-844 GCF_056400485.1 Roseateles sp. P5_B10 | reverse complement strand
GTGCCCGGGCTGCAGCGGCGTCCTCGACGCCCACAGCACGCTGAAATCGCTGCGCCATGACGACTACCATTGCGGGCTCTGTGCCTGCGGCTATGAAGCGTCGGTTGACGAGCAGGTCGAGGTCGCGTTCACGGTCGCGCCGCGCGTCAGGCATATCGCTGCACACGACCCCAATACGCTGCCGCTCTGGGAATATTTCAAGCAGGTGTTCTGGAGCTCCGGCGTCGATCTCAACCAGGAATCGTTTGCGTCACTCACCGATGAAGTGACGCTGGACGCAATGGAACTGCCGGCGCATGAAAAAGCGGTGATGTCGCTGCACTTGCCGTCGGAGTTCGTCATCGTGTTCGAGCCGGTAACCCATGCCGCGCAGTTCATTGACGTGCAGGGCGAGCCGACCAAGGAACGACAGCATCTGTCGCTGATCTATAACCGGCAGCATACACCGACCGGCACCATCACACTGCAACCCGGACCGTTGCGGTTATCCCTCGAAAACCAGACCGAGGTGCGCGTGCTGCCATCGGTATTTGTCGCGGCCGAGGGCCTCCACCACCTGATCGGCAAGCGCAAGCCGTTCCTCACGGCCAAGCGGATACTCACCAACCAGACCTTTCGCGATGTCTACAAGGCCGACAATCTCAATATCGATCAGCGACTGAAGATCACCTCGCTGACTTTCCTGTTCACCGACCTCAAGGGCTCGACCGCTCTGTACGAGCGCGTTGGCGATCTTGCAGCCTTCGATCTGGTGCGCGCGCATTTCCATGCACTGCTGGAGATTATTGCGTCAGAAGCTGGTGCCGTCGTGAAGACCATCGGGGATGCCGTCATGGCGACCTTT
>NZ_JBFULE010001378.1:0-845 GCF_056400485.1 Roseateles sp. P5_B10 | reverse complement strand
CGCTACCCCTTGCACCCCATACAAGTAATAATCATTTTGGCGCGGCCAGCGGTACATGCCAAAGTGCCTGTGAAAGTTGGAGATATGCGTTTAAAATCAAGGTGTTATGCGGGCTCTTCGGGACTGAGATTTGTCCCGGGATGTGCCGGGAAATCCCGCTAGAGCCCGCCGCTGGTGTACCCCTGGGTGTACCCCTGGAGATTGATTTGCGATGACTAGGTATCCAAAGCAAGGCAAGGGCAGTCGCTGGACCGAGCTGGCACTAAAAGCTGTTCCAACAGATTGGAAGGGTGACGACCTGGTCGACGGGGGCGGCCTGAGGGGAGAGGTGCGTGTTGCCACTGATGGTCGTGTGACGGTCAACTTCAAGTACGGCTACAAGTGGCAGGGTGTACGGAAGAACCACTACTGCGGTACATGGCCGGACCTTGGGCTGGCCGAGATCCGGTCGGAGCGGGATCGAGCGCGCGACCAACTGTCTGGTGGGGTAAATCCCGCGGATCAGCGAAAAGCCAATCGCCTTGAGGCTCAGGCCCAGGTGGAGGCAGTCATCGAGGACACCCGTCGAGCCAAAGAGGCGGCGGCGCGGCGTCTGACCCTGCGAGGGTTGTTCGAGCATTGGAAGCGCGTGGCGCTGGCCCCTCAGGTCCTTGCCGACGGCAGTCGCACTGGTCGAAAGGACGGAGGAGCCTATGTCGAAGAGGCGTTCAACCGCCGAGTCTTTCCAAAGCTTGGCAGTGTTGCCGCGGAGGACATCGTGCGCGGCGACCTGATGGCGATCCTGGACGACACCAAGGCGGAGGGGCGCCTGCGCGTAGCCAACATCCTGCTCACCGATCTGAACC
>NZ_JBFULE010001377.1:0-847 GCF_056400485.1 Roseateles sp. P5_B10 | reverse complement strand
CATGTAGGCAGCCGTATTGACGACCCCATCGAGCTGCACGAAGGCCACGCCGAGCGGCGACGGTGCATTGCCGAAGTAGCTGAAGTTGGCGTCGTTGGACAGCCCCAGCACATTGGTGAAGGTCACGCCGTCGGCAGCGTAGGTGTTGGCCACCTCGTCGCCATAGGACCAGTTCTTTTCAAAGTCCACGGACAGCGGAGCGGCCGCGAAAGCCGGCGAGGCCAGGCCAAGGGCCAGGGCGAGAGTGGCGAGCTTCATTGAAAACTCCAGAGCTTGAAGGTTGAGGCGGCAAATGGAAGAACGCCGCTGCGTTTGAATCGGGCCGGAGTGTGGTGGTCAAAGACGACAGGCGCGTGACGCCCGAGAGTCATCGGCTTCGTCACAGCGCCGTCACCTGCGCCTGCGATGGTTGCCGCCCATGCCCGCCTCTCCCCTGCCCCGCCGCCGACTGCTGCTCGCCGCCAGCGCTGCCTACCTGGGCTTGGCCCGCCCGGCACGGGCCTGCGAGTTCTTCAGCAGCCATCTGCGCATCTGGCACCCCTGGACTCGCACCGCCCGCGTCGACGCCGACACGGCTGTGCTGTGCATGCGCTTCGATGAGGTGCAGCGCGCGGATCGCTTGATCGGCGTCGAAACCCCGGTGGCTGCTGGAGCACGCCTGGCCGGGCCCGGCRCACCCGCCAAGGCGCAAGACTTGTCCCTGCCGATCCAACCAGGCCAGACGCTGGAGCTGACCGAGGACGGCCTGCACATCGAGCTGCTCGATCTGCAGCAGCCGCTGCAGATCGGCCGCAGCTATCCCCTGCGTCTCATCTTCGAGTTCGCCGAGCCCGTCAACGCCACGCTC
>NZ_JBFULE010001376.1:0-852 GCF_056400485.1 Roseateles sp. P5_B10 | reverse complement strand
GCAACCACACCGACCCTCTGTACCGACAACGCACTATTCAGGAGTGCAGGACCCGGCGTTTTGTTCGCCGCCACCCGCTTCAAATAACCCGCACCTCTGGCAACTTCGCCATCCGCCGGTCGAACGTTGCCGTGAATTCGCAGCCCAGCTGCTGGTGCTGGGCCGCAATCAGGCAGTCCGAGAACCCGCACGACGCTTTCGCGAACAGGTCGGCCGCCACCGCGACCGCATCGCGGTCCTCGAAGCAAAACGCGGGCTCGTCCAACAGGCTGTGCACGGCCGCAAGCTGGGCGACCTTGTTCTGCTCATAGGCCGACGCCAGAACCCACAGCGCCTCGGCCAGCACCACATCGGTCACGAGCAGTGAGCCTATCCCTTGACCGTGTTCACTCAGCAGGGCCTCGACGCGTGGCGCCTGTGCCGTGTCATCGTTCAGCCACAGGCGCAACAGCACCTTGGTGTCGAGCCCGATCACCGTTTGGCCTTGGTGTGCTTGCCTCGCAGCTGTGCGGCGATGCCGGCGTCCATTTCTTCCACCGACAGCGGCGCAGCGTGGGGCGACTTCAACTGCCCGCGCAAGCGCAGCGCATTGGGCTTGATGGCGCGCACGGTGATGGTGTCGTCCGCCATCAGCTCAAAGTCCGCGGCGACGCGGTCGGCGGCGCTGCCGGAGGCCGTGCCGGCGATGTCCAGGTGGGCCCACGGCAGGCCTTCGGTGAAGCGCGACGGGAAGGCGCGGCGCTGCCGTGCGTGTGAGTTCGGATTTCTCCGCGCCCCTGAGTCGGTCCCAGTGAAGTGCGGCCTACCAGCCGATGTCCTTCAGCAACGCGAAGGTCAGGTCCTGGGGCAGAG
>NZ_JBFULE010001375.1:0-854 GCF_056400485.1 Roseateles sp. P5_B10 | reverse complement strand
TGCACCGATTGCGCGACCTTGTTTTCGGACCGGGCCGCGCGGTCCTCGTGCTGGCATTCACCCAGATCCTGACCTGGGGCATCCTGATCTATCCACCGGTGCTGACCATGCCGTATGTCACGGCGGCACATGGCTGGTCGCTGGCCTTTCGGCATGGCGGGTTTTTCGCTGGGGCTGATTGTATCGGGGCTGCTGTCGCCGGTGGTTGGTGGATTGATCGACCGCCTCGGCGGCAATGTCGTCATGGCATCGGGCGCATTGGCGGGTGCCTTGGGTCTCGCTCTATTTTCAGTAGCCGATCATCCCGCGACCTATCTGGCCTGCTGGCTGTTGCTCGGCGCTGCAATGTCCGCGTCGCTCTACGATCCGGCCTTTGCCACGCTAACGCGGATATTCGGGGCATCGGCGCGGCGGCAGATCACCTTCGTGACCTTTGCAGGCGGTTTCGCCTCGACGGTCGGCTGGCCGGCGACCCATCTTCTGCTTGAGGCTGTCGGCTGGCGCGGGACGTATCTGACCTTCGCAGCGATCTTCGCTTTTGTCGTTGCGCCGCTTCATGCCTTTGCATTGCCGCGCCACGTCGCCGTCGCGCCTCTGCCCGTGGTGGACGCCGTTGTCGTTCCCCAGCAAGCAACCCTGCGGCCGGAAGGCTGGCTGTTCATCCTGCTGGCGGCAGCTTTCTCGCTTTACAGCTTCATTCTGTCGGGCGTGACCTCGAACCTGCTGGCGCTRCTGGAGCGCGGCGGGCTCAGTGCTGCAACGGCGGTGACCATCGGTGCGATGTTCGGTCCGGCGCAGGTGGCATCACGGCTGGCAGACTTCATGCTGGCGGGGCGCACCCATCCGCTGTGGAT
>NZ_JBFULE010001374.1:0-857 GCF_056400485.1 Roseateles sp. P5_B10 | reverse complement strand
GCTTGAACGCGTCAGCCACCCTGTGGCGACCAATCCCAGCCCGACCCTCGCTGCGATCGCCGCCGAACGGGGCTGGCCCCAGTTGCACCTCTTCGCATGATCAAAAAGTTCATCGACAAACTGCTTGGCAAACCCGCCGCAGCCCCCAAGAAGACCAGCCCGCTGGGCAAACGGGTGGAGGTGACGGCCGAGGTTCACGGCATCAACCCGGATCTGCTTGACGAGCGCGCCGTCAAGGTCGTCAAGACGTTGACCGATGCGGGTTTCGAGGCCTATATCGTCGGCGGCGCCGTGCGCGACCTGCTGCTGAACATGCGGCCCAAGGACTTCGACGTCGCGACCAATGCGACGCCGGAACAGGTCAAGGGGCTGTTTCGCCGCGCTTTCATCATCGGCCGGCGCTTTCGCATCGTTCACGTTGTCTACGGCCGCGGTCGTGAGCACGAAGTGATCGAGGTCTCGACCTTCCGCGCGCTGCCGACGGAATCGGAAGCCATCGCCGGCAACGAGAAGACGGGCAAAGCCGAGCTGGATGGCAAGCATCACGCTGTGGATGCCAGCGGCCGCGTGCTGCGCGACAACGTCTGGGGCCCGCAGATCGAGGATGCTGCCCGTCGCGACTACACGGTCAACGCGATGTATTACGACCCGCAGCGCCAACTGGTGGTGGACTACCACGGTGGCCTCGCCGACGCCAAGGCCAAGCTGCTGCGCATGATCGGCGATCCCGAAACCCGCTACCGCGAGGACCCGGTCCGCATCATTCGCGCCGTGCGCTTCGCCGCCAAGCTGGGCTTCACGCTCGAGCCCAAGACGCTGGCGCCGGTGAAGGCCTCGTCGGCGTTGCTGGCCAATGT
>NZ_JBFULE010001373.1:0-857 GCF_056400485.1 Roseateles sp. P5_B10 | reverse complement strand
AAGCCGATGAAGGTGCGCGCGATCTGCGCACCGCCATGCAGGGGCTTGGGCACCGCGCTGACCTTGCCGCCGCCGTCGGCCATCAGCACGGCGTCCTCGCTGAGCAACTGGGCCAGGGCCGAGACGTCCTGGCTGCGCACGGCATCCATGAAGGCGTTGACGAGCCGATCGGCCTCCTCCTTGGCCACCTCGCGGCGCGCGTAGTCGGCCTTGATGTTCTTGCGCGCGCGGCTGATGAGCTGGCGGCAGGCGGCCTCGCTGCGGTCCAGGTGACGGCCGATCTCGTCGTAGTCGAGGTCGAACACGTCGTGCAGCAAAAAGGCCGCGCGCTCCAGCGGCGACAGGCGCTCCAGGGCCAGCATGAAGGCGATGGACACGTCCTGGGCGAACTCGGCCTGCTTCTCGGGGCCGGGGGCCCAGCCGAACAAGGCTTCGTCCTCCAGCATGGGCTCGGGCAGCCAGACGCCCACGTATTGCTCGCGCTGCACGGCGGMGGAGCGCAGCTTGTCCAGGCAGAGATTGGTCACCAGCCGCGACAGGAAGGCGCCCTCGTGCTGGATGGGGGCCGCATCCACCTCGGCCCAGCGCAGCCAGGCCTCCTGCACGATGTCCTCGGCCTCGGCACGCGAGCCGAGCATGCGGTAGGCCAGCGCGCGCAGGCGGCGCGCATGGTCACGGTCAAAGCGCAGGGCGCGGGCGGTGGGCGAGAGGTCGTCGGTCATGGCGGGAGTTTCGCGGTTCAACTCCCTCCTGACGGGACAGCCCCCACGTTTGTGACATCAGCGCGCGATCTCCACCGCCGCCAGCAGCATCCAGGCCGAGTGCGGCAGCCACTGCTCCACCCAGCGCCACTGCTC
>NZ_JBFULE010001372.1:0-858 GCF_056400485.1 Roseateles sp. P5_B10 | reverse complement strand
CTCAAGACCTTCAACGTGCTCGAGGACGAGGAAGTGCGCCAGGGCATCAAGGACTACGCCAACTGGCCCACCATCCCCCAGCTCTACGTCAACGGCGAATTCCTCGGCGGCTCGGACATCATGATGGAGATGTACGAGTCGGGTGAGCTGCAGCAGGCCCTGACGGCCTCCTGATGACCCAAAGGCTCGTCGTCGGGCTGACGGGCGCAACCGGGGCGGCCTATGCGCTGCGGCTGCTGCGCCGCTCGCGCGAGCTGGGCGTCGAGACCCATCTGATCGCCACGCCCGCCGGCATCCTCAACGTCCATCACGAACTCGGCCTGGACCGCTCTGCGCTGGAAGCCGAGGCGGACCATGCCTACGCGCCAGGAGACATCGGCGCCTGCATCGCCAGCGGCAGCTTCGCGACCGCCGCCATGATCGTGGCGCCCTGTTCGATGAAGTCGCTCGCGGCGATTGCTCACGGGCTTGGCGACAACCTGCTGACCCGCGCCGCCGACGTCACCTTGAAGGAGCGCCGCCGGCTGATCCTGATGGTGCGCGAGACACCGCTCAACCTGGCCCATTTGCGCAATATGGTCGCGGTGACCGAAATGGGCGGCATCTGCTTCCCGCCGCTGCCGGCCTTCTATCACCGCCCCAAGACGATCGAGGAGATGGTCAACGAGACCGCCGAGCGGGTACTGGAGCTGGCCGGCGTCGCGGCAGCGCAGCCCAAGTCCTGGGCCGGGCTCTAGGGAAACGCTAAACCAGTCACTCGCGCGCAGCGCATCCCTGCTTTGGGCGGCCTGCGGCGTTGCAAATCCTCGCCATAGCCCGCTATGGCTGTGGTTTGCGCCTTGCAGTCCATCCCAAACC
>NZ_JBFULE010001371.1:0-858 GCF_056400485.1 Roseateles sp. P5_B10 | reverse complement strand
GCCGACACCCGTGACAGGCAGTCTCATCCAGGCCAAGCCGGGTGCTACGACGGTCCTGATCACGCGCGGCCTCGTCCTGCCGGCCCACCACGCAGCGGGTGAGACCAAGGTGGTGGCCGATCCGGCCCTGGTGGACCCCAAGACGCTGCTGCCAAAATCGCTGAAGGCGCCACCCGCGTCCGTACCGCGCACATGACGGCGTTGGTCGACACGAACGCCGCGCCTGCGGGCCTGGCGAGACGTTTCGCGGCCTTTCTCTACGAAGGCGTACTGCTGTTCGGCGTGGTCTTCTTCGCCGGCTTCCTCTACTCGGTGCTGACGCGCCAGCAGCATGCGCTGGAGGGTCGCACGGGCATGGCGGTGAGCCTTTTCATCGTRCTGGGCCTGTACTTCGTCGGCTTCTGGACGCGCACGGGTCAGACGCTGGCGATGAAGACCTGGCATCTGCGCGTCACCGACGCCGCCGGCCGGCCGCTGCGCTGGGGCCGTGCGTTGCTGCGCTACTGCTTGAGCTGGCTGTGGTTCCTGCCGGCGCTGATCAGCGTCTGGGCGCTGGGCCTGCACGGCGGCGGCGCCATCATCGGCAGCCTGCTGGCCGGCATCGCCGGCTACCTGCTGATTGCACGCCTGCACCCGCAGCGACAATTCCTGCACGACGCCCTCTGCGGTTCGCGCGTCATCACCCAACTTCCCGTGCGCTCATGAGCGCAGCGCCGGGCCGTCCCAAGCAAACTCGCTCCCGCCTGGCGGGACAAGGCCGCAGGCCTAAGGGTGCCCCATGACCAACCCGCACAAGGGCCGGACCGGCCTGGACCGCATCATCCACGCCGCCGGCTATTCCTGGGCCGGTCTCAAGGC
>NZ_JBFULE010001370.1:0-863 GCF_056400485.1 Roseateles sp. P5_B10 | reverse complement strand
CCTTGTGGTCAATGCGACTCACGCCATTGGTGAAAAACGTGGCCGCATCGCCATTCGAACGGGAGCCGAAGGGGCGCACGTGTGGATGGAGGTGGCCGACACGGGCACTGGCATACCACCCGACACGCTCAAGCATATTTTCGAGCCCTTCTTCACCACCAAGCCCGTTGGCAAAGGCACGGGGCTCGGGCTATCGGTGTCCTACGGCATCGTGCAGAAACACCACGGCCGCATCGACGTGGAAAGTGTCGTGGGTCAAKGCACCACGTTTCGCGTCACGCTGCCCGTGCGACAGACAAAAACGCAAGCCGAAGTGCCAGTGTCCGATATCTGAAGCCACTTCATGCAAGGCAACCCATCATGAAAACATGGCCTGCCCCAAACAAGGGCCGTATTCTCGTCGTGGACAGCAATCCCGACACTCACGGCGCCTTTCGCAACATGTTGGTCGAAGATGCCCATGCGCAAGGGAAATTCGAACTGGACTGCGCCCGCGACACCCCCGACAGCCTTGCCCTTATGCAGCAGTCCCTGCTGGCCTCACAACCTTATACCTTGGTATTCATAGRCGCCTCTCAAACGAAGGCATGGACAGCGGTCGAAATAGCCCCCCAAATTTGGGCAATTGATCCCAGAGTTCAGATCGTGCTTTGCGCGGAGCGGCTCGCTTCTTCCTCTGACTCGTTATTCGAAGCCATGGGAGCAACGAATAGCAGGTGGCTGACGCTTCAAATGCCTCTTGACCGCGTCGAAGTCATCCAGCTGTCACATTCCCTGACAGAGAAGTGGCATTTGCAACAGTTTGCCGAGGCGCATCAAGGCGTGAACTCGTCGGCAGAGACGACAGCGGCAGAGAGCCCAGT
>NZ_JBFULE010001369.1:0-864 GCF_056400485.1 Roseateles sp. P5_B10 | reverse complement strand
GCGCAATGATGGCGAGCGTCCGGCACCAGGTTCACGGATTGCGCGTTACGTCATTCAGGCGAAGCGTCGCTACTTAACTTCGCGATCCCGAGATCACGAGATCGTCGCGATGGATCATTTCGGCGCGGCCGCTGATGCCAAGAATAATCATCACGTCCGGAGATGAGCGGCCTTTGATCTTCTCGGCATTGTCTGCGTCATAAGCCACGAGGCCGCGGCCGATTTCGTGCGTGTCCGGTCCACGCACGATAACGGCGTCGCCGCGTGCGAAATCGCCTTCCACCTTGATGACGCCGGCAGGCAGCAAACTCTTGCCGGCACGGAGTGCAGCAACAGCACCTGCATCAATGGTCAACGTACCCTTCGGTTCCAGCGATCCCGCAATCCAGCGCTTACGTGCAGTGACGGGATTGGCAGGCGTCAGGAACCAGGTGCAGAGGCCGCCATCGGCGATCTTCTGCAGCGGATGCTCGACCTTACCGGACGCGATGATCATGTGCGTGCCGGCCGTGGTCGCGATCTTCGCTGCCTCGATCTTGGTGTACATGCCACCGCGCGACAATTCGCTCTCGGCCGCGCCCGCCATGCCTTCGATCTCGGCGGTGACGCTGTCGACAATAGGAATCAGTTTCGCATCGGGATTGGCGCCGGGCGGCGCAGTGTAGAGACCGTCGATATCCGACAGCAGCACCAGCAGGTCGGCGGATGCCATGGTCGCGACGCGCGCTGCGAGGCGGTCATTGTCGCCATAGCGGATCTCGTTGGTCGCGACCGTGTCATTCTCGTTAATGACCGGCACGGCGCGCCATTCAAGCAGCTTGCCGATGGTCGAGCGCGCATTGAGATAGCGGCGGCGTTCCTCGG
>NZ_JBFULE010001368.1:0-865 GCF_056400485.1 Roseateles sp. P5_B10 | reverse complement strand
AACTGGAGTCGGACACAAGCAGTCCCTGCGGACTGCTTGTGCCTACGGAAGGCCATGGGCCTCTGGCCCATGGCAGGCCCAGCGCTCGGCCCGGAATACCAGTATCGAACGGGCAGCGGAATGAAAAAGGGCCTGTTCGCACCAGGCCCTTTTCATTTAGAGATCCCCAACGATCAGCGCTTGGCTGAACGCGACTGGATGACCCACAGGCGCGCCAGGTCAGCGGCGCCTTCATTGCCCTTGACCGATTTCCAGGCCGCCTGTGCCTTGGCGCTTTCGCCAGCCAGCTGGTGGGCCAGGCCGAGGTAGAGCTTGGCGTCTTCGGGGCGCTTCAGATCGCCCTTGGCGATACCTTGTTCGATCTGCTCGATGCCCTTCTTGGCGTTGCCGCCAAAGGCATTGGCCAGCCCCAGCTTGACGAACTCGTTGCCGTCCTTGGCATCCGCGGCAGCCTTCTCGTTGGCCGCTGCAGCGGCCTTGGCTTCGCCAATTTTCTTGACCATCAGGTCGGCCAGGCGCTTGTGGCGGGCGCCTTCGGCCCCCTGACCCAGCACGCCCGCGGCCATGCCCTTGTCAACGACCTGCTTGCCCTCTTCCGGATAGCCGGCCTGAGCGGCCAGCTGGGCCATCTCCATGTAGTCCTCGGCACCGCGCGACATGTTGCCCGTGACCAGGCGCAGGCGATAAAGATCCAGCGCGTAGCGGCTGCTGTCGAAGCTCTTCTTCTGCGGCATGCCGCCCAGGATCTGGGCCCACAGTTTGGGATCCGGATAGAAGTTCAGCAGCTTCTCGGTCGCCACGGATTCCGCGTTGCCGTCGCCCTTCTTCTGGGCCGCGAACAGCAGCAGGTTGAGCTTGTCCGTCC
>NZ_JBFULE010001367.1:0-867 GCF_056400485.1 Roseateles sp. P5_B10 | reverse complement strand
CCCAATGTCGTCGCTATGCTCGACATCAGATTGATAAGTAGTTTGATTACATGACCGCCTCCTGGACAAGTTTTCTCGTCCACACCGCCACCTGCTGAACACCATGCAAAAGCAACTGCTGCTCACCCTCGCACTGGCCGCAGCGGCCACGGCACAAGCCCAGATCGACACCCGCGCCGTGCCTTCCCAGCCGCAGGCCAGCACCCTGCCGGCGAACTGGCAGCACGGCGTCTTCATGGAAGTCTTCGTGCGCGGCTACCAGGACAGCAATGGCGACGGCATCGGCGACCTGAAAGGCCTGACCCGGCGACTGGACTACCTGAAGAAGCTCGGCGTCAGCGGCCTGTGGCTGATGCCCATCACCGCCAGCTCCGATCACGATCACGGCTACGCCACGACCGACTTCCGCGCCATCGAACCGCAGTACGGCACGCTGGCCGACTTCGACGAGCTGATCCGCGAGGCGCACCAGCGCGGCATCGCCATCGTCATGGACTACGTCATCAACCACGCGTCCTGGCAATTCCCGCCCTTCCAGGCGGCCGTGGCCGACCGCAATAGCCCCTGGCGCAGCTGGTTCGTCTGGAATACCGCGCCGGGCCCCGGCTGGGACATCTGGGGCAAATATCCCTGGTACGACGCCGCCACCAAGCCGTGGGACTGGCCCGGCGAACTGAAGGACCTGCCCGCGCCGAAGCCTGGTGCGCCGGACGTGTTCTTCGGCACCTTCGGCCCGCAGATGCCCGACTTCAACATGCGCAACCCGGCCGTGGTGCAGTACCACGAGGACTCGCTGCGCTTCTGGCTCAACCGCGGCCTGGACGGCTACCGGCTGGATGCCGTGCCTCACCTCATCGAGAACAACGC
>NZ_JBFULE010001365.1:0-868 GCF_056400485.1 Roseateles sp. P5_B10 | reverse complement strand
GAGATGCCCTCGGTCTGACCAAGGGCACGACGCTCAAGGTCGAGCTTGATGGCGGGCGCATCATCCTGCGCAAGAACGTCGACGACGCGCTGGCCAAGCTGCGCGGGCGCTTCAAACTGCCTGAAGGCGTCACCACCGACGACGTCATGCGCGAGCTGCGTGGCCGCGCCCCCGGCGACCCGGTCGAGCCGTGATCGCCATCGATTCCTCCGTTCTCATCGACCTGCTGGGCGGTGACGTGGGCGCCGAATCCGCTGAAGACTGTCTTCGCCAGGCGCTGGCGCGCGGGCCGGTCGTCGCCTGCGACGTCGTGCTCAGCGAAGTCGTCTCCGGCCTCGGCTTTGGCGCCGAGCTGCTGGATGCGCTGGAAGGCGTCGGCATCGTCTACTCTCCCATCGAATCCCGCGCGGCCGTTCGTGCCGGCGAAATGCAGCGCCGCTACAAGGAGCGCCGCAAGGCCTCCGGCCAGGCACCCGCCGGTCCGCGCACCGTTCCCGACTTCCTGATCGGCGCCCACGCCCTGCTGCAATGCCAGGCGCTGATCAGCCGCGATCAAGGTTTCTTCCGCGACTACTTCAAGGGTCTCAAGGTCATCGTGCCTGGAGCCGCCTGATTCCTTTTCCATCCCCGTTCCGCCAGGAGTTCCCCCATGCTGTCCGCCTACCGCCAACACGCCGCCGAACGTGCCGCCCTCGGCATCCCGCCCCTCGCCCTGGATGCCAAGCAGGTCGCCGAGCTGATCGAGCTGATCAAGGCTCCGCCCGCCGGTGAAGACGCCTTCCTGCTGGATCTGCTGACCCACCGCGTGCCTCCGGGCGTGGACGATGCGGCCAAGGTCAAGGCCAGCTTCCTGGCCGCCGTCGCGCAC
>NZ_JBFULE010001364.1:0-868 GCF_056400485.1 Roseateles sp. P5_B10 | reverse complement strand
GTTCGGCGCCTCGCAGGCCGCGCAACTGCGGGACGCGAACGAGCAACTCGTGCTGGCGGTGATGCAAGCCGAGGCGATTGCCGAGGCGGCGACGGACAAGTTGATGGCGATGACGCGCATCACCCAGCGCGATGCCCTGACCGACACGCCCAATCGCGCGCTGATGCTGGACCGGCTGCAGACAGCGTTGTCGATGGCCAAGCGCCGGCACACACGCAGTGCGGTGCTGTTTGTCGACATCGATCGTTTCAAGCACATCAACGACAACTTCGGCCATCTGATCGGCGACGAGGCGCTCAAGCTGGTCGCCCTGAATCTTGGGATGGCCGTGCGCGATTCGGACACCGTCAGTCGCCACAGCGGTGACGAGTTCCTGGTGCTCCTCGCCGAGATATCGAAAGCCGGTGACGCCGCCCAGATTGCACTGAAGATGCTGCACGGGATTGCTGCAATTCGCATCGACAGCCTGCCCGCGTTCAGGGTCAGTGCCAGCATCGGCATCGCGATCTACCCCGATGACGGTCGTACGGCCATGCAGCTCATCGACAAGGCCGATTCGGCCATGTACCGCGCCAAGAAGATGGGCGGTGCCATGTTCCAGTTCCACGGCGCAGAAGACGTGCCTGACAGCGGGCACGTGCCGGACTTCGGCGACACGCACGGCCTGGGGACGCAGCCTGTGCCGCTGGATGCAACGCCCAGCCCGGATCCCCACCGTCATGCTTTGCGTGACGCCAACGAGCAATTGCTCCTGTCAGCGCTCGCATCCAGGGTATCGGCGGAGCGGGCCACGAGCGCGCATCAGCAGCATGTCATCCATTTGGCGATGGTCGCGCACGAATTGCGCAGCCCACTCGCACCACTGAGC
>NZ_JBFULE010001363.1:0-869 GCF_056400485.1 Roseateles sp. P5_B10 | reverse complement strand
GAAGATATGCGTTCGTCGTTATTTCTCCGGGGAGAACTTCGCACGCGGTGTCTTGGCACGCTTCGATGGCAAATGCCGATATGTCGAGGATTGTTTTGGCTGCGAGTAGCGGCTCCCCCCCGAACCAGCTCAACCTCAAGGTGTCTAGGTCGCCTGAACGGGCGGCAATTAGATTTTTCACTGCTTGAACGATCTCCGGTTTCATTCGGTCAATTTCAAATGTTTCATAGCAGTAAGTACACCTGAAATTGCATTTCTCCGTCGGCAGTATGATGAGTTCCAGTGATTTGGGATTTACCGCCTGGCCCAATGCCCTGTTAATGTCGCTCATGAGTCGCTCGCTTATGAATTCAGATCGCCAGGGGGGCTTAACCCCCTGGCGAGGATGGTTAAGTTACTTAAACTGGTCCACAGGGGCAACCCTGATTACCATGATCAGGACACCAGGCGTTGCCTGAGGGGATCGGTGAAAGCCCGCCGCCGCCCACATAGTCGAGTAGTGCGTCGTCCAATACGCTTACGCGTCCGCGGTCATCCAGCGAGACAATATCAGTTTTAACTAATTTCACTGCCAATATCTCCAGTTTGAAACATCGCCATTTATGCGAATGGCGTAATCGCCTCCGATGCCCTGCGGAAATTCCCCATGGCTTCAAAGAGCAAGGGTCGTTAGGAAACCCTGTTTTGGTAAAGCCGACATTGACTGGGCTTTTCGACGGCTGGTCAAACCGGTGGGCCGCACGGGCAACCCGTATTATTCGAGTTGGGGCAAATCAAATTCCGCTCGGCCGCGGCTGTGAATTGGCCACCGCCGACATAGTCGAGAAGTCCCTCATCCAGGACGGTGATGCGCCCTGAGTCGTCCACCG
>NZ_JBFULE010001362.1:0-869 GCF_056400485.1 Roseateles sp. P5_B10 | reverse complement strand
GGTATTTGATGTGGATGAGGAACTGGCGCTTGGCCTCCTCGACGTAGTGCGGCCGGTTCAGCAGCAGGCCGAACTTGGCCAGCGGCAGCACCGACATCATCAGCGTGTCGTCCCACAGCTGCTGGTGGTTCACGCTGTTGTAGACGATGTGCTGGAAGCCGCCTTCTTCGGTGCGCGGCAGCTCGTTGTAGACCCACTCGGCCCAGCGATCGATGTAGGGCAGGAAGCGACGCTCGCCGGTGCGGTCGAACAGGTAGGCCAGCGTCAGGAAGGGCGCCACCGTGTTGATATTGCGGCTGGGCATGCCCTCCGCAAAGCGGGCCTCGAACCAGCTCGTCATGATGTTCCAGGCCTTGGGGTCGCCGGTCAGCTCCCAGACCTTGTAGACGCCATACAGGCCCACGCCGTGGGTCCACTCGAAGCCGTTCCAGCCCTTGGTGTCCAACACGCGGCCGTCGTCCAGGCGCAGCAGGAACTTGCCGTCCTTGTCCTCGATGTTGACCAGGTTGTGGATCAGGCGATCGATGGCGCCGCGGATGTCGTCGCGGTCCGCGCCGAGGCCGGCCGTGTGGTGGGCCAGCAGCGGGTGGATGCGCGAGGAGTCGACGGGCTTGAGGATCTGGTTGGGCATGGTCTTGTCTCGATGTGAATTCAACGCTGCAGGTTGCGCGGTTGGGGCACCGGCTCCAACGGTACGCCGCCGCGGGCGACGGCCAGCGGCACCAGGCGCACGGCCTCCAGTGCGTTGGCCGCCTGGCCGTCGGTGGTGACGGCCAATGTCAACGTGTTCTCGCCGTTCGGGTTCAGGATGCCGGGCGGCAGCACGAAGACGCGCTGCGGGCCGATGTGGGCGATGAACTGGCCCATAT
>NZ_JBFULE010001361.1:0-870 GCF_056400485.1 Roseateles sp. P5_B10 | reverse complement strand
GTCATGATGAACTCGGTCGCCCCGGTCTGGGACGGCAACGAGACCTGGCTGGTGCTCGGCGGCGGCGGCCTGATGGCGGCGTTTCCGCTGGCCTATGCGGTGCTGATGCCGGCATTGTATACGCCGATGATCGTGATGCTGCTCGGCCTCGTGTTTCGCGGTGTCGCTTTCGAATTCCGCTGGCGCACCACGCGCGAGCGAAATCTCTGGGACATCGCCTTCGCCGGCGGATCGCTGATGGCCACACTGGCGCAGGGCGTGGCGCTCGGCGCTATCCTGCAAGGCATCGTCGTCAACGGCCGGCACTATGGCGGCGGCTGGTGGGACTGGCTGACACCGTTCAGTGTCCTGACCGGTCTCGCACTGATGGCCGGCTATGGCCTGCTCGGCGCCACCTGGCTGGTGCTGAAGACCGAAGGCGCACTGCGCGATCAGGCCTATCGGCTGAGCTGGTGGCTTCTATTCGCCATGCTCGCCGCCATCGGTCTCGTCAGCATCGCGACGCCATTTCTGGATGCCGAATATGCGCGGCGCTGGTTCGCCTGGCCCAACATCATCCTGACGGCGCCGGTGCCGATTGCGGTTGCTGCCATCACAGCGCTCTTGATGCGCAGCCTCGCGGCCAAACAGGATTACCGGCCGTTCTTCCTGTCGCTGGCGCTGTTCGCGCTGTCCTATGCCGGATTGGGCATCAGCATGTGGCCCTATATCGTGCCGCGCAGCATCACCATCTGGCAGGCCGCGTCACCCGACAACAGCCTGCATTTCATGAGCTACGGCGTCGCCGTGCTGGTTCCCATCATCCTCGGCTACACCGCCTGGGCCTATTACGTGTTTCGCGGCAAGGTCCGCGCCGGCGCGGGCTATCAC
>NZ_JBFULE010001360.1:0-870 GCF_056400485.1 Roseateles sp. P5_B10 | reverse complement strand
CCCCCTACGCCGCGCTGCGCGCGCCCCCTTCGAGGGGGCACTGTCAGTGGCCCGGCAAAGCCGGTTCCACGGCAGTCGCTTGGCCAGCCACCACACGGCGAACTTGGCCACGCACAATTTGCGGAGCCTTCATGGCAAGGATGATTGCCTTGTTGGGTGCCGAATGCACCGGCAAGTCCACGCTGGCCGAGGCATTGGCACGGCAATTCAATGCCGGGCTCGTCAGCGAATACCTGCGCGAATGGTGCGACGCCCATGGCCGCACACCGCTGCAGCACGAGCAGGCCCACATCGCTGCCGAGCAGGCCGCGCGCATCGAGGCCGCGGCGCGGGCGCATGAACTGGTCTTCTGCGACACCACGCCGCTGATCACGGCACTGTGCAGCCAGCACTACTTCGGCGACGACAGCCTGCTCGTCCCCGCGCTGGCCTTCCAGCGCCGCTGCGCGCTGACGCTGCTGTGTGCACCCGACCTGCCCTGGCTGGCCGACGGCATCCAGCGCGACGGCCCCGAGGTGCGGTCGCGTTTCGACGGCCGGTTGCGCGCAGCACTGTCGGCCCAGGGCCTGCCCTGGGTCGACATCTGCGGCGACGAAGCGAGCCGTCTCGCTCAGGCCGCGCAGGCCGTGGGCGCACCGGCCCGCTGAGCTTCACTTCGCCTGCAACTGCGACAGCGCGTCGATGGATCGATTGACGGCGCGGTCCAGCGTGGCGGCCAGTGGCGTGCCGGCATTTTCGGCGGAGATCGCCGACAGCTTGGCCGCAAAGCCCAGGTGCAACTCGGCCAGCCAGTTCGGATGCGGATCGGGCTCGGGCACGGGCGGCCAACCAACGGGGAACTTGATCTTGCGCGGTTGCGTGGGGCACCAG
>NZ_JBFULE010001359.1:0-871 GCF_056400485.1 Roseateles sp. P5_B10 | reverse complement strand
ACAGATCTGATGCTGATGGAGCTCTGCCAGCAGCGCGGTGAGCCCGAGGTATTCGCTGAGCTAGTCAAGCAGTTCGAGCAGCGTTTCCGGGTGCTGGCGCCGCAGTGGTCGCAGAGCCTGGCGCGTGGCCGCAGCCTGGATGCCAGCCCCAGCGTCATCGCTCATCTGCAGGTCGTCTGGCCTGAACCGGGCACCGCTTTGCAGATGCTGCAGGACCTGCTCGCCCGCGGCGGCGGACCGGGCGTGCCGAGCTTCGAGCTGCCCGCCTACCGCGATCTGCTGACCCTCTACAGCGTGGCGCGCGATCTCTTCGAGGCCGGCCTGCGCGGTGAGGAGGTGGACCTGATGCTGCCGATCGACTCCAGCTTCGGCCGGGAGTCCTGAGAGGGCGTGCCCTCAGATGCCGAAGTCGGTCGAGTCGCCGTTCATGGCCTTCTCGATGAGCTTGCGTGACAGTCGTTCGGACAGCAGTTCGGCAAAGGCGTACACGTAGTTGCGCAGATAGGCGCCGCGCTTGAAGGCGATGCGCGTCACGTTGCTGCCCAGCAGCGTGCCCAGTGGCCGCGCGACCAGGTCGCTGTTGGCGGGCTCCTCACGCATGGCCATTTCGGCCACGATGCCCACGCCCATGCCCAAGCGCACATAAGTCTTGATGACATCGGAGTCGATGGCCTCCAGCACCACATTGGGCGTCAGATGACGCGAGGCGAAGGCCTTGTCGACGCGGGTGCGGCCCGTGAAGCTGGGGTGGTAGGACACCAGCGGCTCGCCAGCGAGCTGTTCCAGGCTGACGCGCTCGACGCTGGCCAGTGGATGGTCGCGCGGCACGACCATGACGTGCTGCCACTCATAGCAGGGCAGGGTGACAAGC
>NZ_JBFULE010001358.1:0-872 GCF_056400485.1 Roseateles sp. P5_B10 | reverse complement strand
TGTCTCGCATGCGCGGGCGTTTGACGGGCGTCGGACAGGACGCAGGTCCTGTCCTCGGTCCCGTCTCACTACCCGCCGCGCCGCATCATGTCGAAGAAGTCATGATTGTTCTTCGACGCCTTCATCTTCTCGAGGATGAACTCCATCGCCTCGATCTCGTCCATGTTGTAGAGCAGCTTGCGCAGGATCCAGCTCTTTTGCAGGATCTCGGGCTTGAGCAGCAATTCCTCGCGGCGCGTGCCGGACTTGTTGATCAGCAGCGAAGGGTAGACGCGCTTTTCGGCCATGCGGCGATCCAGGTGGATTTCGCAGTTGCCGGTGCCCTTGAACTCTTCGTAGATCACCTCGTCCATCTTGGAGCCGGTGTCGATCAGCGCGGTGSCGATGATGGTCAGCGARCCRCCTTCYTCSAYGTTRCGMGCCGCRCCGAAGAAGCGCTTSGGRCGCTGCAGCGCGTTGGCGTCMACRCCGCCGGTCAGCACCTTGCCGGAGCTGGGCAGCACGTTGTTGTAGGCACGGGCCAGGCGGGTGATCGAGTCCAGCAGGATGATCACGTCCTTCTTGAGCTCCACCAGGCGCTTGGCGCGCTCGATGACCATCTCTGCCACCTGCACGTGGCGGGCGGCGGGTTCGTCGAAGGTGGAGCTGATGACCTCGCCGCGCACGGTGCGGATCATCTCCGTCACTTCCTCGGGGCGCTCGTCGACGAGCAGCACGATGAGGTGGCAGTCCGGATGGTTGGCCACCAGCGCATGCGCCAGGCTCTTCATCATCTCGGTCTTGCCCGTCTTGGGCTGGGACACGATGAGGGCGCGCTGGCCTTTGCCGATGGGCGCCACCAGGTCGATGATGCGACCGGTGATGTTCTCTTC
>NZ_JBFULE010001357.1:0-875 GCF_056400485.1 Roseateles sp. P5_B10 | reverse complement strand
GCAATCTGCGCCGCGGCGGCGATTTGGCCAAGCAGCGCAGCGAGGCCATGCGGATTGCCAGGGCCGAAATCGCCACCCTGAGGGCTTTTTCGGAACTGGAGCGTGGCGCTGCGACGCCGGCTGCAGCCGCGGTCTATGACGAGATCACCACGCCGGCCGCGCCCGCGCCGGTCACGCCAGCGGATTCAAACACCACCTACAGCGTGCAGCGCACGGTGACCGACCTGACCGATGTCCAGGCCAAGCAGGTCCGCGTGAGAGTCGACTGGATCGACCGCGCCGGGGATCGACAGTTCGTCAACCTGGACACCGTCATCGCGCGCGTCGATCCCATCTTCAGCGCCGCGGTGGGTTTCGCACCACCCGCCGGGCCCGTTACCCACCCCTCGGGCCGCAACCCCGTCATCCCGGCGGGGGCCAAGCAACTGGATGGCAAGAACAGCGCCTTCATCCCGAGCGGAGCGCGCGCGGACGTCTGGATCTTCAACAACCTGACCGGTGTCATCACGGGTGTATGCACGACTCAGTTTGCAGCGGGTACCGCCGTTTCAGCGGTGACCGCCGCCGCCGTCGCGTCCTGCAAGGACAGCCTTGCCGGAACGGGAGCCGGCTATGCCTATCTGCTCAGCGGCGTGATCCGCTTCTCCAACACCAACCCGGCGAACCCCAGCCAGCCCGAGGCCTTTGCCATCCCTCTGACCGCGCCGACCCTCGTCAGCGGTAGCTATTCACTGCCGCGCCTTGACCCGCAGTTCCAGCCGGTAATGAGCGGTGGGAACCTGACGCTGGACAGCTTCACGGCAACACCGCCCACCGTGACTTCGGCGGAGCACCAGCCAGAGTGCTTCCAGGACTCGCCCAGCACGTCCCCCAGC
>NZ_JBFULE010001356.1:0-875 GCF_056400485.1 Roseateles sp. P5_B10 | reverse complement strand
GCTCCGGCCCCTCTGGCCGGCGTGCTGCCGTCCAATTCGCCAAGCTCGGCAAGTCCGTACTGGTGGTGGAGAAGGGCCGGCGGGTCGGCGGCGTCTCGGTCCATACCGGCACCATTCCATCGAAGACCCTGCGCGAGACCGTGCTCAACCTGTCCGGCTGGCGCGAGCGCGGCTTCTACGGCCGTTCCTATCGGGTGAAACAGGACATCGACGCCCGCGACCTGATCATGCGGCTGCAGAAGACGCTCGACCACGAAGTCGAGGTGCTGGAGCATCAGTTCAGCCGCAATGCCGTGAAGACGGCGCTCGGCGAAGCGCGTTTCACCGGACCGCACCAGATCGAGATCGCCAACGAGAAGAACGAGATCAAGAATGTCACCGCCGGCCATATCCTGATTGCCTGCGGCACGCGGCCATTCCGGCCCGATTACGTGCCGTTCGACAACAAGACAGTATTCGACAGCGACGAGATCATCGACCTGCCGAAACTGCCGCGCAGCCTCGCGGTGATCGGCGCAGGCGTGATCGGCGTCGAATACGCCACCATCTTCAGCGCGCTCGATGTCGCCGTGACGCTTATCGAGCCGCGGCCGACCTTTCTCGATTTCATCGACAAGGAGCTGATCGACGAATTCATGCATGAGCTGCGCGATCGCAATGTCGCGCTGCGGCTCGGCTCCAAGGTCAATGCGATTGAGCACGCACCGAGCGGGCACATCGTGACCAAACTCGCAGACGGCCGCAACGTGACCTCGGAAATGCTGCTGTTCGCCGCCGGCCGCGTCGGCGCCACCGACCGGCTCAATCTCGAAGCCGCCGGTATCGCGGTCGATCACCGCGGCCGCATCACTGTCGATCCCGTCACGCTGCAAACC
>NZ_JBFULE010001355.1:0-875 GCF_056400485.1 Roseateles sp. P5_B10 | reverse complement strand
GCCTGGACTTCAAGGCCTCCAAGGCGCTGACGAAGCTGGCGGGCGGCGACCTGGCCGTGGCCATCGGCGGCGAGTACCGGCGCGAGAAGCAGAACTACCACCAGTCCGACGCGCTCAAGCAGGACCTCATCCTCGGCGAGACCACGCAAGGCCCCGACTCCGACTTCGGCAAGTCGCGCAAGGTCGGTGCCGTGTTCGGCGAGCTCAGCGCGCCCATCACCAAGCAGCTGGAGCTGTCGGCCGCGCTGCGCTATGAGCACTACCAGGTCAGCGGCGGCGCAGCCAGCCCCAAGCTGGGCCTGAAATACGTGCCGATGCCGGAGCTGCTGCTGCGCGCCTCCATCGGCAAGGGCTTCCGCGCGCCCAGCCTGTCGGACCTGTACCGCCCCGTCACCGAAGGCAATTCGGCCACGCTGGTGGACCCGGTCTGCCTGGCAGCCGACCCCACCAATACGCCCACCGACTGCTCGGACATCTGGGTCACGCGCAACTTCAGCAATGCCAAGCTCAAGCCCGAGAAGTCGCGCCAGTATTCGCTGGGCATCGTCTTCGAGCCCCGGCGCGGCGTCAGCCTCAATGCCGACTACTGGAACATCGAGAAGACCAACCTGATCAGCACACTGGGCGTGGACGTCATCCTGGGCAACCTGGCCAAGTACGGCAGCCTGGTCCACCGCGATGAAGACGACGCCATCGAGGCCGTCGACCTCTTCAAGGAGAACCGCGGCAAGCAGCGCATCTCCGGCCTGGACCTTGGCGTGAACCTGAGCGGCCTGAAGACCGGCTTCGGGCAGTTCGGCCTGCGCATCAACGGCACGCTGACGCTGAAGTCGCAGCAGCAGACCGGCGACGGCGACCCCTTCGTCAGCAACCTG
>NZ_JBFULE010001354.1:0-879 GCF_056400485.1 Roseateles sp. P5_B10 | reverse complement strand
GAACATCTCCGGCTTCCCTGTCTCGTTGACGCGGTACATGCTGCCGGCGGAGACGGGGCCGCCGTATTGACGGCCGCCGCCGTAGTTCGTGCTGCTGATCGTCGAGACGATGGACGCCGTCGCGGCAATGGTGGACGCCATCGCTGCCAGGTTGGCTGGCCACGGCAGCGACGCCGCATTCGCGATGCCGGTCTGAATGGCCACGATCGACTGGGCGATGCTGAAGGCCTTCTGCGCGAGGAAGATCGCCTTGAACACGCCAGACTGCTCCTTGCCGGCCTTCTGCATCACGTTCAGGATCGCGCCGAAGGCGTCAGCCGTCGAGCCCAGCGCCGCCATGTTCGCGTTGGCGCGCATGTCGGCGATGCGGCGGTTCATGTCCTCCTCGATGGCGACCTTCTGGTCGGCGTAGAGCTGGCTTGCCTCTATATCGCGCAGGCGGGCTTCCTCAACAGCCTTGAGAGCGGCTTCGGCCTGCGCCGTGATCAACGCCTCTTGGTCGGCCGTGCCGCCGGACCCGGCCTTGTATTGCAGCGTCATGATGGCGGCGCTGTCGCGCTGGTTGCCAAGCGCCTTGCGGGCATCCTCGGCTTGCTGCATGGCCCTGGTCTTGGCCTGCTCAGCCTCATCGAACGAGAGTTTCCCGCGCTCGTATCCATCCTGGGCCTGCCGGATGGCCTCGTCACGGATCAGGGCGATCTGCGCGGACTGATCCTTGGTGATGGTGATCTCGGCGTCCGCGCGCGCGCGGGCGTTGCGCTCGGCGAGCTCGGCGTACGCTTCCGCGGCAGCCATGTTGGCAGCGACCTTGGCGCGCTCGCCCTCTTGCTGAGTCTTGACGCCCAGCAGCACCGACGCATCAGCACGGCGGAGCGCCTC
>NZ_JBFULE010001353.1:0-881 GCF_056400485.1 Roseateles sp. P5_B10 | reverse complement strand
CCAGCAGCCGGCGCTGCAGGCGCTGCCCGTGATCGCCATGACCGCCAATGCGATGGTCGGCGATCGTGAAGCCGTCATCGCGGCGGGCATGAACGACCACATCGCCAAACCGATCAAGGTCGATGAGATGTTCGCCACCCTCGCGAAATGGGTCAAGCCGAGCGGTTTGGTGGTGGTGGGCAACGACAGCAGCGCCGACGCGTTGCAGGCACTGAACGGCATCGACGCGCATTGCGGCTTGGCCAATGTCGGCGGCAACGGCGTGCTGTACCGTCGTGTGCTGAGCATGTTCCGCGACCGCGAGGCCGATTTCGCGCAGCGTTTCAACGCCGCACGCCGTGCAGGCGACGCCGACGCCGCCATGCGCGCCGCGCACGACCTCAAGGGCCTGTCCGGAACGCTCGGCATGCATGCCGTGCAGGCCGCTGCCGCTGCGTTGGAGCGGGGGTGCCTGCATGGCGCGCGCGACGCCGAGGTGGACGCCATGGTGCACGACGTGGCGAGCCACCTCGACAAGGTCGTCGACGAGCTCCGGGCCGTCGAGAGTGAGACCGCGCAGGCCGCGTGATCGTCATTGCCAGGCTGCGGCGACGCCTTCAGTGAATCCGGCCACCGATGGCCCACGTAGGACAAGCAAGCGAATGTCATACGCGGGCAATGCTGGCGATCGAAGATGCGTCGCCTGGCCTGCGCCCGCCTCGGTTCCTTTGTCATCACGCCCGTGCCACCCACCCTGTCATCACTGCTCCATCGAACGCGTGCTGCCGTCCTGGTGCTGCTGCTCGTCGTGTTGCCGCTCCAGGGCGTGGTGCAACTCGTTGCGGGCCTCCAAGGTCACAGGCATGTGCATATCGGCACGGCGACTCGGCATGACGCCGTGC
>NZ_JBFULE010001352.1:0-881 GCF_056400485.1 Roseateles sp. P5_B10 | reverse complement strand
AAACCAGACCCAGCACCGCACCAGCCAGACCCAGCAATCCGGCCTCGATGACAAACTGTTGGAAAATGTCGCCGCGCGAAGCACCGAGAGCGCGGCGCACACTAATTTCTCCGCTGCGGCGTAATGTCTTGGCCAATAGCAGACCTACCATATTCACAATGCAAACGGCTAGGAAGCCAAACGCCAACCAGTTTTGCAGGCGGACGTCTGCGGGCAGAATTTCGTTGTAGTCCAGCCATTCCGTAATGCTACGTAGGCGCACATTGTTCGGGCGTTCGAAGCGACCGGCTGCGCGCTGAACGTCCGAGTATCTTTCTAAATATTTTCGAAAGACTGGAGCATCTTCGGGCCTATCCAGCTCGACCCAATACTGCACCCACGCACAGCTAGCATTCAGGTCCCATGGACTGTCGCCGATGCTGAAATTTCCCCAGCAGTCAGTACTTCCTGAATGTCCGACATTTAGTGCGATGGCCGTAGAGAACGGCAAAAAGAGGTCCTCCGATTCCGAGAATCTCCCTACCGTCAGGTCATAGAAGTGGGGCTGAAGCTTCCAGGGCTTGAGCACGCCGATAATCCGCAATGGCCGTCCCGCAACAAGGACCTCGCGGCCGACGCTGTTGGCGCCGCCAAAGAGCCTTTCATTTAGCGATGAAGAGAGCACGGCTACGCGAGCCTGAACATTGTCATCGGCTGCGCTCCAGCCCCCGCCATAAAGCCAAGGTGCGTCGAACATCGCGAAAAAATCAGCCGTGGTATATCGCGCGCTTGAAACGACGGGGTCGATTTGCGTGTTGGCCGCACCAACAGGTACGTCGGTTCCACTCATCATTGCTTGCCGTTTGGCTTTGCTTTCACGTAGCAGGGCAGTTGCGTCAAAG
>NZ_JBFULE010001351.1:0-884 GCF_056400485.1 Roseateles sp. P5_B10 | reverse complement strand
CTGGAGATCAAGCCCGAGGACGTGCGAGCTGCGCGCGAACAGGGCTTCACGACGGCCCTGTCCCTGCCGCCCGTGGGCGCCGTCTTCCGCGGCCAGAGCGCGCTGATCAGCCTGCGCGACGGCACGGATGCACGCAGCCTCGTGCTGGCGGCCGAGGTGGCCCAGCACCTGGCCCATGAGTACACAACCTTCGACTTCGAGAGCGGCGCCCGCCCGGGCAACTTGAGCTACCCGACCTCGCTGATGGGCAGCATCGCGCTGGAACGCCAGACGCTGCTGAACGCCCGCTGGGCTGCCGGGCCGGCGCCCGCCGGCGAGCGGCGCGAATTCAACGCCAGCCTCGGCGCCCTCGCCCCGGCCCTGAGCGGCAAGCAGCCCATCGTCCATGAGGTGCTGGACGAAGAAGACCTGCTGCGCGTCGCCAGGCTGCGCGACGAGTTCGGGCTCAAGCTGATCGCCCAAGGCACCGGCCATGAATACCGCAAGGCGGCCCAGCTCAAGGCCCTGGGCCTGCCCCTCTTGCTGCCGCTGGCCTTTCCCGCGGCACCCGAAGTCGAGCAGCCCGAGAGCGCGCTGGACGTGCCCCTGCACCAGTTGCAGCACTGGGAGCGTGCGCCCGGCAACGCTGCCGCCCTGCAGGCGGCGGGCGTCGAGTTCGCGATCTCGACGCAAGGGCTGAAGGACGTCAGGAAGGAATTCTGGCCACGGCTGCGCCAGGCCGTGCAGCACGGTCTCACGCCCGAAGCCGCCCTGGCAGCACTGACGACCACGCCGGCCAAGCTGCTGAGCCAACCGCGGCTGGGGCGCCTAGCACCGGGCCAGCTGGCCCACGTCATCGTCGCCAGCGGTGATCTTTTCATCAACGAGCAGGCCGAGGTCGAGAT
>NZ_JBFULE010001350.1:0-888 GCF_056400485.1 Roseateles sp. P5_B10 | reverse complement strand
GGCACAAGCAGTCCGCAGGGACTGCTTGTGTCCGACTCCAGTTCACCGAGCCGGCCCGCGCTGGCGATGTGCTCGCGGCTCAACGCCGCGGGCATCGCCGTCCCCACGGGGGACCGGTCAGACGCACCGCGTTCAGCGGTGTGCGGCTGGACGAGGGGCTTCATGTTTGGCGCGTTCGTAGGCGACCAGGGCGCAGCCCCAGTCGGCGAGGCGGGCGCAGGTGTGCTCGAGCAGGGGGTCGTCGGCCAGCAGTTCGGGGTGGAAGGCGTCCAGCATGGGTCGGGTCATGGAGTAGTCGTGAGCCATGGCCTGCAGGCCCATGGCGAGCTGGTGGATGGCGGCCGTCGGCTCGTCCAGGCCGGCGTGGCGGGCCAGCAGGCGGGCGAAGCGGTCGAAGATGGGCCCGACTTCCTGCGCCACCGTCTGCATGAAGATCGGGCTGGGCGCCTGCATCTCGCGGAAGAACATCTGGGCGCTGCAGGCGCCATCGTCGAACAGGAAGGGCTGCAGGAAGCGGCGGATGGCCTCGTGCAGGTCCAGCCCCGGGTCATCGAAACCGGTGAGCTGTTGCTGCAACTCTTGCACCGGCAGGCGCAGCACCTCGCGGTAGAGACCGTCCTTGTCAACGAAGTGATAGTGGATGGCACCCGGGTTGACGCCCGCGGCGGCGCAGATCTCCCGAGTCGGCACGGCGTCGAAGCCGCGTTCGCCGAACAGGCGCATGGCCTCCCGCAGCAGGCGCTCGCGCGGCGGCAAGGGTGCGGACGAGGAGGGATTCACAGCACGCATGGGGCTGGACTGTAAAGCCAACCAAGCGCTTGCTTGGTCGCGTTTTGTATCGTTTCTTATCGACTGGCGACTGACGGCGCGCCAAGCAAGGCATCAGAT
>NZ_JBFULE010001349.1:0-888 GCF_056400485.1 Roseateles sp. P5_B10 | reverse complement strand
CGTTCGAGATGTCGGTGTTGGTCGTGTTGGCCACTTCAGCCAGGGCGCCGTCGTTCTTGCCGACTGCCGTGGTGGTGCCCAGCATGTTCTGGCCGCTGATGGTGATGGTGTCGTTGGCCGTCGCGTTGGCACCGACCTGGAAGTTGAACGACGTCGTGTTGGTCAGCACCGCCTGGCCGTTGAAGGTCGTGTTGGTGCTCAGGCGGGTGATTTCGCTCTGCAACTGCGTGAACTCGTTGTTCAGCGCGGTGCGGTCGTCGGTGTTGTTGGTACCGTTGGCGGACTGCACGGCCAGTTCACGCATGCGCTGCAGCATGTCGTTGACTTTGCCCAGGGCGCCTTCAGCCGTCTGCGACAGCGAAATACCGTCGTTGGCGTTACGGATGGCGACATTCATTCCCTTGACCTGGGAATTCATGCGTTCCGCGATGGCCAGGCCGGCGGCGTCGTCACGTGCGGAGTTCACCCGCAGGCCGGACGACAGACGTTGCATGGAGGTGGCCAGCGAGCTTTGTGCGGAGCTGGCATTGCGCTGCGCGTTGAGCGACAGCAGGTTGGTATTGATAACTGCGGGCATGATGCGCTTCCTTTTAGCTAGAGATGACCCGGCAAAGCGCCGGCGAAGACCCGAGTGCCCGGGTGAGGCACCCGTGCTGCCCACGCAGACTCGCCTTACTAACTAATAGGCAAGCCCTTGTGGCTACGCCCGACGCCAGTCAACCGTTGAAGCTCGTCCGCCGCCTGAGCTTTGGACATCGCCTCGGCTTTCCAGCCGGACCACGGAACCGTTGCCGGCGCCGTTGCAATGGCTATCGGACGGGCCGACACGTTTCTTGAGTCGCTTTTGTCAAGGGGCGTGATCTTTTGAACAGAGGCATCTGCAAAGCC
>NZ_JBFULE010001348.1:0-889 GCF_056400485.1 Roseateles sp. P5_B10 | reverse complement strand
GCTTCACCGCCCTCATCGCGAGTGCCTGGGGACTGACGGCCTATACGCCCGCCGACTACGCCGTCGCCCAGGGCTTCCTGATCGCCTTCTGGCTGCTGTTCACCGCCGTGCTGCTGATGCCGGGCCGCCGCGCACAAGCACCCGAGGTCTGGCTGCAAGCCACGCTGTTGTTCGGCGTGCCTGTCTTCGCTTCGGCGATGCAGTACGCGCTGCTCAAGCCCGACTCGATGGCCATCGCCTTTGCTGCGCTGCTGATCGGCGCGGCCTACGCGGGCCTGGCCGCCTGGGTGCGGCGCCGCCCGGCGCATGCCCTGGTGTTCGAGGCTTTCATCGCGCTCGGCGCCGTGTTCGGCACGCTGGTCATTCCATTCGCGCTCAGCGCCGAGGCCACCGCCGGTGCCTGGGCGCTGGAAGGTGTCGGTGCGGTATGGCTGAGCCTGCGCCAGCGACGCCTGCGCGTGCTAGCGAGCGGCCTGGCGTTGATGGCGCTGGGTGGCGCCACGCTGGTGATGTCGATGTCTCGCGATGACCTGGACGGCCTTCATGCGGCATCGCAGTTGCTGAATGCGCTGCTGATCGCCGCGGCAGGGCTGGGCGCTGCCCGATTCCTCGGCCGCGATGACAGCCGGCCGTGGCATGCCGGCGTCGCGTTCGCTCTGGTCGGCTGGGGCACGGTGTGGCTCGCCGTCGCGGCGGGCATCGTCCTTGACCAGTGGGTGGCGGCACCGCATGAGTGGGCCGCCTGCGTCGCACTGATCGCCGCCGTCAGCGCCGTGCTGCTGAGCCTGCAGGCACTGTGGCGCTGGCCCACGGCCGCGTGGCCGACCGCGCTGCTGCTGCCGGCTTGGGGCCTGCTCGGTATCTTGGGCACGGTGCTGCACGGCGCGCC
>NZ_JBFULE010001347.1:0-891 GCF_056400485.1 Roseateles sp. P5_B10 | reverse complement strand
GCCGAGCCTGGGGGCGCCGACCAAGATGCTGGCGAGGTGGTTGGCGGGTTGCGGGTCGGCGAACTTCTGGCCCCAGCCCTCGAGGATCTTGCGCGTGTCTGGCGACAGCGCGAAGGCCTCGACGTTGGTCGCTTCGGGCAGCCACTGCTGGTGGAAGCGCGGCGCGTCCGTCGCCTCCTGCACGTCCATGCCGTAGTCGATGACGTTGATCATCGTGTGCAGCACCGCCGTGATGATGCGGCTGCCGCCCGGCGTGCCGACCACCATCGCCGTCTTGCCGTCCTTGGTGACGATGGTGGGGCTCATGGACGACAGTGGTCGCTTGCCGGGCTCGATGCGGTTGGCCTCGCCCTGCACCAGGCCGTAGAGGTTGGGCACGCCCACCTTGGCGGTGAAGTCGTCCATCTCGTCGTTCAGCAGCACGCCGGTCCCGGCCGCGGTGACGCGGGCACCGAACCAGTCGTTCAAGGTGTAGGTCACCGATACGGCATTGCCCCATTTGTCGACGATGGAGTAGTGCGTGGTGTTGCTGCCCTCGTGCGGCGACACGCCGGGCTTGATGTCCTTGGACACGCCGGCCTTGTGCGGGTCGATGACCGCGCGCAGCTGGGCCGCGTAGTCCTTGCTGAGCAACCGGTCCAGCGGGTTCTTGACGAAATCCGGGTCGCCCAGGTAGCTGTTGCGGTCCACGTAGGCGTGGCGCATCGCCTCGATCTGGTAGTGCACCGCCTGCGCGGAGCGAAAGCCCAGTTCCTTGAGCGGGTAGCCCTCCAGGATGTTCAGGATCTCGCAGATGATGACGCCGCCCGAACTGGGTGGCGGCGCTGAGACGACGTGATAGCCCCGGTAATTGCATTCCACAGGCGGCAATTCGCGCGTCTTGTACTGGTC
>NZ_JBFULE010001346.1:0-891 GCF_056400485.1 Roseateles sp. P5_B10 | reverse complement strand
ATTTGTACCCGGCGACCTGTTGATGCTCCTGGCCCTCTTCACCTGGGCCATCTACTCCTGGATGCTGGCGCGGCCGGTGCGCGGGCTGCGCCCAGGCGAACGGCCGGACTGGAACTGGGCCGAGATGCTGATGGCCCAGCTGATGTTCGGCGTGGTGTTCTCGGGCGTGGCGGCGGGCGTGGAACAGGGCGYTGCACCGGCCGCCATCCACTGGAGCCCGACCCTGGTCGCCGTGCTCGCCTATGTCGCCATCGGTCCGTCGCTGATTGCCTACCGCTGCTGGGGCCTGGGCGTGGCCCAGGCCGGGCCGGCGTTGGCCGGTTTCTTCGTCAACCTCACGCCGGTGTTTGCCGCCGTCATCTCGGCGGCGCTGCTGGGCGTCGCGCCGGCCTGGTATCACGGAGTCGCCTTCGCGCTGATCGCCGCCGGCATCCTCGTCTCGTCGCGTTGATGCGAGTGCTGCACGCCGACGACCGTCTGGTCGTCATCGACAAGCCCGCTGGCCTGCTCAGCGTGCCGGGCCGCAGCGAGCCAGATTGCGCCAGCGCACGCGTGCAAATGCTCTACCCCGACGCGTTGGTCGTGCATCGCCTCGACCAGGCCACTTCGGGCCTGCTGCTGTTCGCCCGCGGCCTCGACGCCCAACGCGATCTCAGCGCCGACTTCGCCGGGCGCCGCATCGACAAGCTCTACATCGCCGTCGTCGCCGGCCATCTCGAGGGCGAAGGCCTCATCGACCTGCCGGTCGGCGCCGACTGGCCCAACCGGCCGCGCCAGCAGGTCAACTTCGAACACGGCAAGCCCTCGCAGACGCGTTGGCGCGTGCTCGGCCATGAAGGCGATCACACGCGCGTGGCCCTCGAGCCCCTGACCGGTCGCACCCATCAATTG
>NZ_JBFULE010001345.1:0-894 GCF_056400485.1 Roseateles sp. P5_B10 | reverse complement strand
GGTGAGCAGCACCAGCAACTTGATCTCACCTGTGGCCACACGCGCGGCGACGAACTCCAGCAGCTGCTTGTCCAGGTCGGTCAGGCCCAGGCGGGAATCGACCATCAGCACGACGCCCGACAGGCTGCGGCGCACTTCCAGGTAGTCGGCCATGACCTTTTGCCAGCGCAGTTTGGCCGATTTGTTCACGGCCGCGTAGCCATAGCCCGGCAAGTCGGCGAACAGGGCGTCGGCCGCGTCCTTGGGGCCGAGTTCGAAGAGGTTGATGTGCTGGGTGCGGCCCGGCGTCTTGGAGGCGAAGGCCAGGCGTTTTTGCTGGGCCAGCGTGTTGATGGCGGTGGACTTGCCGGCGTTGGAGCGGCCGACGAAGGCGATCTCGGGCAGTTCGGTGGCGGGCAGATGCACCAGCTGGCTGGCGGTGGTCAGGAAGCGCGTGGTATGCGTCCAGGCCAGGGCGAGCTTCTCGGTGAGGGGCTCGGCCGGCAGGGCCTCAGGAATCTTGTCGGTCATGTCTAGCTCGGACGCTGTGGTTCAGCATTGTAAAATTCTCGGGTTACGCCCTTTGAGACCGTATAAATCCATGAAGACTGTCGCCCTCCTCCTGTCGAGTCTGCTGCTGGCCGCCACGGCTCACGCGAACGAGCCCGCTGCTGTTGCTGCCAAGCCCGATTCGGCCAAGGGCGGTGCCATTTCTTCCCAGGTCTGCGCAGCCTGCCACACGGCGGACGGCTCGCGTGGCAGCCCGGCCAATCCCATCCTGCAGGGTCAGCATGCCGAATACCTGGCCAAGCAGCTGACCGAGTTCAAGAGCGGCAAGCGCAAGAACCCCGTCATGCAAGGCATGGCCGCCCCGCTGTCGGAAGACGACATCCGCAACGTGGCCGCCTTCTACGC
>NZ_JBFULE010001344.1:0-894 GCF_056400485.1 Roseateles sp. P5_B10 | reverse complement strand
GCGACCGGTTTATACCGGGGGTATAGCTCAGCTGGGAGAGCGCTTGCATGGCATGCAAGAGGTCAGCGGTTCGATCCCGCTTACCTCCACCAAATACTCTTGTGGTTTTTGTGTGGCACGCAGTTTGTTTAAAAAGTTCTGTCCCCTTCGTCTAGAGGCCTAGGACACCACCCTTTCACGGTGATTACAGGGGTTCGAATCCCCTAGGGGACGCCAATATTGGCAATCTCGTCGTATGATGGGAATGCGATTGGCAATCCCGTCGCAAGACGGGCAAGTTTGATGAGCTTGGATATTGTCGAAAGACGGTATCGAATTCATCCCACGCGGAGTGGTAGTTCAGTTGGTTAGAATACCGGCCTGTCACGCCGGGGGTCGCGGGTTCGAGCCCCGTCCACTCCGCCAAAAACAGCAATGCCCCGAAACCATAGGTTTCGGGGCATTTTTACTTGGCTGCTTAGGAGACGAGGCCGCGGGCCGGGGCGGGCGCTGTGCCAGCGTCGTCATTCCCGCCGGTGCCATGAATCTGTGGGCTGGCTGGGCCGGCAGGGCGCTGTTCAGCCGGCGCGGCCCGTGGGGCTTCGGCGGGACCGCGCTTGCCACTGACAACGAGGCGAGCGAGCTTAACAACCTCACTGGCTTTTGCCGGCATGCCGCCGATCAGCAATCCGAGCGTCAAGCTCAAGCACCACCATCCCTGTTTCACTCTTGGCATCTCCGGCTCCAGCCTTGCTCATCGGCAGGGCGCAGACTGAAGTGTTGAGCAAGGTCGGACAGCGGGCCACCTTGACGCGACGAACTGCGCTTTCTGTGGGCTGAACTGCGACTGAATGTCGATCAGTCATGAGCCAGAAAAGCAAAACGGGCCCAGTGGGCCCGTTCATACTTTGGCGG
>NZ_JBFULE010001343.1:0-897 GCF_056400485.1 Roseateles sp. P5_B10 | reverse complement strand
CTGCTCAAGGGGATGAAGCTCACCGGGAGGCATTTCCTCTCGCGCAACATCACCATCCAGTTCCCGGAAGAGAAGACGCCTCTCTCCCCGCGTTTCCGCGGCCTGCACGCGCTGCGCCGCTACGAGAACGGTGAAGAGCGCTGCATCGCCTGCAAGCTCTGCGAGGCCGTCTGCCCCGCGATGGCCATCACCATCGAGAGCGACGTGCGCGCCGACGGCAGCCGCCGCACGACGCGCTACGACATCGACCTGACCAAGTGCATCTTCTGCGGCTTCTGCGAGGAAAGCTGCCCGGTGGACTCCATCGTCGAGACCAGCATCTTCGAATACCACGGCGAAAAGCGCGGCGACCTGTACTTCACCAAGGACATGCTGCTGGCCGTCGGTGACAAGTACGAAGCCGAAATCGCGGCCCAAAAGGAGGCTGATGCCAAGTACCGCTGATCGCTGACCGGCCTTGCGGCCGCAGCGGTCCAGCTCAGCTGGCCTGGATACGTATGGACATCACGACCATCCTCTTCTACGTCTTCTCCGGCATCCTGCTGGTGAGTTCGTTCCGCGTCATCACGGCGCGCAGCACCGTGCATGCGGCGCTGTTCCTGATCCTGTCCTTCTTCACGGCGTCCTGCATCTGGATGCTGCTGAAGGCCGAGTTCCTGGCGATTGCGCTGGTGCTCGTCTACATCGGTGCCGTCATGGTGCTGTTCCTGTTCGTCGTCATGATGCTGGACCTGAACACCGACAGCCTGCGTGAGGGCTTCTGGAAGCATCTGCCGCTGGCGGCCGTTGTCGGCGCTCTGATCGCCTTCGAGATGGGCATCGTGCTGATGGGCGGCTTCCAACTGTCTGACGTGCCGGTGGCCACCGCCGAGCAGCTGAAGATGGGTAATACCATGC